>NZ_CEEDOS010000021.1:0-83555 GCF_979256525.1 Klenkia sp. AC732
ACGGAGCGGGGGCCGCCGCCCGGCGCGGACGGGCTGCGGCCCCCGCTCCGTCGCAGCCGCACCGACAAGGTGCTCGGCGGCGTCAGCGGCGGGCTGGCCGAGTACACCGGCATCGACGCGCTGCTGTGGCGGGTCGGGTTCATCGCGCTGGTCTTCGCCGGCGGCACCGGCGTGCTGGTGTACCTGCTGCTGTGGGTGCTCATGCCGCGCCGCCGCGACACCGACGGTGTGGCCCCGGTGCGGGTGGAGACCGGACCGCCCGAGCCGCGCTCACCCGTCCCGGGCATCACCGTGGCGGTGCTCCTCATCGTCGTGGGGATCATGGCCCTGGTCGCCCGCACGACGGCCTGGTCGCCCGACGCGACGCCGTTCCTGGCGGCCGCGCTGATCGTCGTCGGCGTCGGCCTGGGCGTCGGGGCGTTCGTCTCCGGCCGCAGTGCCCGCGGGCCGCTCATCGCCCTGGGCGTGCTGCTGTCCTTCTCCCTGCTGGTCAGCTCGGCCACCGACGGCGGCTTCCGGTCCGACGCCGGCCGCGGCGGGGTGGGCGACCGCGTCGAGACCCCGCTGACCGTCGACGACGTCCAGGACCGCTACCAGTCCGGGGTCGGGGACTACACCCTGGACCTGAGCGCGATCGACCTCAGCGACCTGGACGGCCCGATCCGCACCCGGGTCGACGCCGGTGTCGGTGACGTCGACGTGGTGCTGCCCACCTCGGCCGACGTCGAGGTCACCGTCTCCAACGGGCTGGGTGACGCCGACGTCTTCGGCCGGAGCTCCAGCGGCGGCACCTACGCCGGCCGTGGGTCGCAGCCGTGGACCGGCGACGACACCCCTGAGATCGTGCTCACCGTCGAGGCCGGCATCGGCGACGTGACGGTGTCCCGTAGCTGACCCGGCCGACCGGCCGACCGCCGTCCCCCCGCAGGACCACCCCGCCGATCCTCAGGAGACCGCCGTGCACCCCACCGCCGAGCACCCCACCACCGAGCACCCCACCACCGAGCACCCCACCACCGAGCTGCCGACCTACGAGCTGCCGACCTACGAGGCACCGACGTACGGGCAGCCCACCACGGAGCGGTCCGGCCCCGGGCAGCCCGGCCTCGGGCACCCCGCTCCCGAGCACCCCACCGGGATCCCGCAGCCGCAGTACGCCGGCTGGCACGACACGGCGGTGCTGCCCGGGGCACCCGAGGTCACGGCCACCGCACGCGGACGCCGGTCCCCCGACGTCGTCGCCCTGGTCGCCGGTGCGCTCTTCGTGCTGATCGCCGTCCTCGGGCTGATCGGGACGTCGCTGCCGGGCTGGGTGTTCGGCGGCGGCCTGGTGGCCGCGGTGCTGGTCGCGATCGGCGCCGTCCTGCTGGTCACCGAGCTCCGCCGCCTCCGCCGCTGACCCCCCGGACACAGCCGTCCTCCCCCCGCGCTGCGGAGGGAGGACGGCTGCAGGGTCACGAGGCGGCGGGCTGGAACGGCCCGGCTGCAGGGGCCCAGGGCGTGCGGAGCGCGTCCTGGGGGGCAGCCGGGTCCTTCAACTCACTCCCACTCGATGGTGCCCGGGGGCTTGCTGGTCACGTCCAGCACCACCCGGTTGACCTCGGCCACCTCGTTGGTGATCCGGGTCGAGATCCTCGCCAGCACGTCGTAGGGCAGCCGGGTCCAGTCCGCGGTCATCGCGTCCTCGCTGGAGACCGGGCGCAGCACGACCGGGTGGCCGTAGGTGCGGCCGTCGCCCTGCACACCGACGGAGCGGACGTCGGCGAGCAGCACCACGGGGCACTGCCAGATCTCCCGGTCCAACCCGGCCGCGGACAGCTCGGCCCGGGCGATGGCGTCGGCCTTGCGCAGGACGTCCAGCCGCTCCGCGGTCACCTCACCGACGATCCGGATGCCCAGCCCGGGACCCGGGAAGGGCTGGCGCCAGACCATCGACTCGGGCAGCCCGAGCTGGACGCCGACCTCGCGGACCTCGTCCTTGAACAGCGTGCGCAGCGGCTCCACCAGGGAGAACTGCAGGTCCTCGGGGAGCCCGCCCACGTTGTGGTGGCTCTTGATGTTCGCGGTGCCGGTGCCGCCGCCGGACTCCACGACGTCGGGGTAGAGCGTGCCCTGCACCAGGAAGTCCACGGTCTCGCCGTGCGCCGAGGCGTCGGCGACGACGTCGGTGGCGGCCTGCTCGAAGACCCGGATGAACTCCCGACCGATGGTCTTGCGCTTCTGCTCGGGGTCGCTGATCCCGGCGAGCGCGCCGAGGAACTGCTCGCGGGCGTCGACCACCCGCAGGTCGACCCCGGTGATGGCGACGAAGTCCCGCTCGATCTGCTCGGTCTCGCCCTCGCGCATCAGCCCGTGGTCGACGTAGACGCAGGTCAGCCGGTCCCCGATGGCGCGCTGCACGAGGGCCGCGGCCACCGCGGAGTCCACGCCGCCCGACAGTGCGCACAGGGCGCGCTTGTCGCCGATCTGGGCGCGGATCGCCTCGACCTGCTCCTCGACGACGTTGGCCATCGTCCAGGTCTTCTCCAGGCCGGCGATGTCGAACAGGAAGTGCTCGAGGACGGTCTGCCCGTGCGCGGTGTGCCGGACCTCGGGGTGGAACTGGACGCCGGCGAGCTTGCGGTCGACGTCCTCGAAGGCCGCGACGGGGGCACCGGTGGAGGTGGCGGTGACGGTGAACCCGGGCGGGGCCGCCGAGACGGCGTCCCCGTGGCTCATCCACACCGACTGCTCCAGCGGGGTCTCCCCGAACAGCCGGTTGGCGGTGGTGACGGTCAGCGGGGTGCCGCCGTACTCCCGGTCGCCGGTGTGCGCGACGGTGCCGCCGAGGGACTGGGCCATGGCCTGGAAGCCGTAGCAGATGCCGAACGCCGGGACTCCGGCCTCGAAGAGCGCCGGGTCGACCTGCGGGGCACCGTCGGCGTAGACCGACGACGGGCCGCCGGACAGCACGATGGCGGCCGGCTTGCGGGCCAGCACCTCCGCGACCGGGACGTCGGAGCCGACCAGCTCGGAGTACACCCCGGCCTCACGGATCCGGCGGGCGATGAGCTGGGCGTACTGCGCGCCGAAGTCGACGACGAGCACCGTGGGGAAGTCCATGCTCAGCCCCCGATGACCAGGTCGACCCGCTGGAACTCCTTGAGGTCCCGGTAGCCGGTCTTGGCCATGGTGCGGGCCAGCGCGCCGAACAGGTTGGTGCGGCCGTCGGAGTCCAGCGCCGGGCCGTGGAGCACCTGCTCCAGCGGCACGGTCGCCGTCACCGGCGCGGACACCTCGCCGCGCGGCAGCCGCGGGTGCGCCGCGACCGAGTCCCACCAGGCACCGCCGGCCGGGGCCTCGGCGGCCGAGCGCAGCGGCTCGCCCAGCTGCACGGCGTCCGCACCGCAGGCCAGGGCCCGCGCGATGGCGCCGGAGGTCTCGATCCGGCCGTTGGCGATGACGTGCACGTAGCGGCCACCGGTCTCGTCCAGGTAGTCCCGGCGGGCCGCGGCGGCGTCGGCGATGGCGGTGGCCAGCGGCACCCGCACGCCCATGACGGCGTCACCGGTGGAGGCCGAGTCCGCACCGATGCCGACGATGACGCCGGCGGCGCCGGTGCGCATCAGGTGCAGCGTGGTCTGGTAGTCCGCGGCCCCGCCGACGATCACCGGGACGTCGAGGTCGGCGATGAACTCCTTGAGGTTGAGCGAGTCACCGGTGGTGGTGACGTGCTCGGCGGAGACGATCGTGCCCTGGATGACCAGCAGGTCGACCCCGCCGGCCAGCACCGCGGGCGCCAGCGCCTCGGTGTGCTGCGGGCTGATCCGCACCGCGGAGGTCACCCCGGAGTCGCGCAGCTCCTTGACCCGGGAGGTGACCAGGTCCGGCTTCACCGGCTCGCTGTAGAGCTGCTGCAGCAGCGCCACCGACGACGTCCCCGACGCCGCCGCCTCGCGCAGCTGGCGGTAGACGTCGGTCGGGTCGTCGTAGCGGGTCCACAGGCCCTCGGCGTTGAGCACGCCCAGCCCGCCGGCCCGCCCGACCCCGACCGCGGTGGCCGGGCTCATGACGGCGTCCGAGGCGCTGGCGACCAGCGGGATCTCGAAGCGGAAGGCGTCGATCTGCCAGGCCGTCGAGACGTCGTCGACGTCCCGGGTGCGGCGGCTGGGGACGATGGAGACCTCGTCGAGGTCGTAGCCACGGCGGGCGAAGCGGTTCAGCCCGATCTCGACGTTGTCACGCACAGGCACAGGGGGTCACCGGGTCCGGTTCTGGGGGGCGGGCGGGGTGGGGCGGGTCGAGCGGCTCATCGGGCCCGGTAGTTCGGGGCCTCGACGGTCATCTGGATGTCGTGCGGGTGGCTCTCGGTGAGGCCGGCCGCGGTGATCCGGGTCAGCTGGCCCTTCTCCTGCAGCTCGGCCACGGTCGCGGCACCCGCGTAGCCCATGGCCGCGCGGAGCCCGCCGACGAGCTGGTGGGCCACACCGGACAGCAGGCCGCGGTAGGGCACCTGGCCCTCGATGCCCTCGGGGACGAGCTTGTCGTCGGAGAGGACGTCGTCGGCGAAGTAGCGGTCCCGGCTGAAGGACTGGCCGCCACCGCGCTTCTGCATGGCCCCCAGGGAGCCCATGCCGCGGTAGGACTTGTACTGCTTGCCGTTCATGAAGACCAGGTCGCCCGGGGCCTCCTCGACGCCGGCGAACAGGCTCCCCAGCATCACGGTGTCGGCACCGGCCACCAGGGCCTTGGCGATGTCACCGGAGTACTGCAGGCCGCCGTCGGCGATGACCGGGATGCCGGCCGGGCGGCAGGCCAGCGAGGCCTCGTAGACCGCGGTGACCTGCGGGACGCCGACGCCGGCGACCACGCGGGTGGTGCAGATCGAGCCCGGGCCGACGCCGACCTTCACGCCGTCCACACCCGCGTCGACCAGGGCCTGCGCCCCGGCCCGGGTCGCGACGTTGCCGCCGACGACCTGGACGCCGAAGTCCTTCTTGACCCGGGCGACCATCTCCAGCACCGCGCGCTGGTGGCCGTGGGCGGTGTCGACGACGAGCAGGTCGACACCGGCGTCCACGAGCAGGCCGGCGCGCTTGTAGGCGTCCTCGCCCACGCCCAGGGCGGCCCCCACGACGAGCCGGGCGTCGGCGTCCTTGGTGGAGTGGGGGTACTGGTCGCGCTTGACGAAGTCCTTGACGGTGATCAGCCCGCGCAGCCGGCCGGCCTCGTCGATCAGCGGCAGCTTCTCGATCTTGTGCTGGCGCAGCAGGCCCAGGGCGGTCTCGCCGTCGACCCCGACGGGGGCGGTGACCAGCGGCAACGGGGTCATCACGTCGCGGACCAGGCGGTGCTGGTCGGTCTCGAAGCGCATGTCCCGGTTGGTGACCATGCCGACGAGCACGCCGTCGGCGTCGACCACGGGGGCCCCGGAGATGCGGTAGCGGCCCGAGAGGGCGTCGACCTCGGCGAGGGTGTTGTCCGGGGAGCAGGTCACCGGGTTGGTGATCATCCCGGACTCCGAGCGCTTGACCAGGTCGACCTGGCCGGCCTGCTCCTCGGCGGCCAGGTTGCGGTGCAGGATGCCCACGCCACCGGCCCGGGCCATGGCGATGGCCATCCGGGCCTCGGTGACGGTGTCCATGGCGCTGGAGACGAGCGGGATGGACAGCCGGATGCCGGTGGTCAGCCGCGAGGACGTGTCGACCTCGGCGGGGACGACGTCGGAGGCCCCCGGGACGAGCAGCACGTCGTCGTAGGTCAGGCCCAGCGGGGCGAACTTGGCCGGGAGCTCGGGGACCGTGGCTTCGGGCTGCATGCGTGCCGCCACCTCTCGTGTAGTGGTGCGGCGCCGGGGGCGCCCGACGGTGGAGCGCCGGGGTCGGCGCGCGAGGACCGCCCCCGATCGTAGGCTGCCAGGCCCGTCACACCCCCAGGCCGCCTACGCTGACCCCGTGACCTCGTGGGACGACGCGTTCGGGACCGACGGCGCCGGTGACTCACCGGCCCCTCCCCCGCTGACGATGGAGGAGCGCGCCGGGGTCCTCGACGACCTGGCGGAGCTGGAGGTCTTCCGCACGCTGCTGGAGCCCACCGGGGTCAAGGGCATCGTCGTGGACTGCCCGGACTGCGACGAGGAGCACCACGTCGACTGGGCGCTGATGCAGGCCAACCTGCGGCAGCTGCTGGACGAGGGTCAGACCGGCCGGCACGAGCCGCCCTTCGACCCCGACCCCGACGACTACGTCAGCTGGGACTACGCCAGCGGGTACGCCGACGGCGTGGCCGCCCGCGCCGAGGCCGAGGAGCCCCGCGAGGGCCGCACGCCGGGCCGGCACGCCCGCGAGGACTGACTCAGCTCATCATCCCCCGGCGGAAGCCGGTGGCGACGGCCTCGGCGCGGTCCTTGGCGCCGAGCTTGCGGAACAGCCGGCGCGCGTGGGTCTTGATGGTGTCCTCGGACAGGTAGAGCTCGCGGCCGATCTGGGCGTTGGACTTGCCCTGGCTCATGCCGGTGAGCACCTGCATCTCCCGGACCGACAACGAGACCGCGGGGACGTCGACCCGGACCGCGGCCCGGACGGTGGTGGGGCCGGCGCCGGCGAGCGCGCTGGAACCCGACCAGGAGGCCGGCGCCGAGGAGGCGCCCACGGTGGACAACGGGCCGGCGTGCGGGGGGCGCAGGGGCTCGGCGCGCAGTCCGGCCCGGGAGACGCCCAGGCCCATCTCCACGGGCGAGGCGTCCCAGCGCAGGTAGCCGCGTGCCCCGAAGGCGACGGCGGCGCGGACGGTCTCGGCGTCGTCGGGGGCGCCCAGCACCAGCACCGACAGGCCCGGGTGGGAGCGCAGCACCTGGGTGGCGACGGCGAGGCCGTTGTCGGTGGCCCGCTGGGTGCCGACCAGCAGCACGTCGGGCTGGCGGGTGGCCAGTCGGGCCAGCAGCGAGGCGGGGTCGCCGACGGCCTCCACCCGGCCCACGAAGGGCAGGGCGACCAGCCGGGAGGCGACGTCGTCGCGGACGCGGCGGCGTTCGTCGAACACCCACACGACCGATCCGCCCGAGGAGGGCGCTGCCGCCCCGCCGTTGACGCCGGTCCGGGTCCTGTCCTCGATCACTGAGTACCTCCGTCGATGCACCGGCCACCCGGGGGTGGGCCGGCGGGGTGCCGGTGGCCGGGTGTCGCCCGACCGTGGCCGCACCGACCGGGGGGTCCCGGACGGCGGCGCCCCGGGACCACCCGCACGTGTCCGGCGGGGTGTCGCGGTGTCGCCCACCCAGGTGGTCGGCAGGGCCGGACACCACCTTGATCCACTCGACCGGGCGAGGACAGGGGATGTCACTCAGCGGGGTGAGACCGACACGGATGGTGGGCCCGCGCTGGTGGGGCGCCTACCAGGTGCGACCGACGGCGGGTCCGGTGGGCGGTCATCGCACACACCCGGGGTGCCCGCAACAGAAAGACCGGGTCTGGTGCGTTTGCGGGTGATCAACGTGGGACATACCCGGGTTGCGGCCGGGCAGCACCCCCGGCCGACCGAGTTGAGGAGGACCCCCCATGGCCGACATCCGCCGCCTGCCCACGCCCGTCGCCGAGGTCTGGGACTGGCAACTGCACGGCGCCTGCCGTGGTGAGTCCACGTCGCTGTTCTTCCACCCCGACGGTGAGCGCGGCCCGGCCCGCGCCCGTCGCCAGGCCGCCGCCAAGGCCGTCTGCGGCACCTGCCCGGTCGTCGAGGCCTGCCTCAAGCACGCCCTCTCCGTCCGCGAGCCCTACGGCGTCTGGGGGGGCATGAGCGAGGAGGAGCGCACCCGGCTCATCGCCGCCGAGCCCGCCCCCGTCGCCGCGGGCGTCTGAGCTCCGCTCCCCCGCACCACCCCGGGACCCACGGGTCCCCCACGAACCCCCAGAGGGCCGGTCGACCACGGATGGTCGACCGGCCCTCTCGGCGTTCTTGGTGACGTGCTGGAACGGCCCCCTCGCAGGGCCCCGGGGTGCGCGCGGAGCGTGCACCCCGGGGGGCGAGGGGGTCCTTCTTCAGTGGCTGTGCCCGTGCCCGCCGCCGTGGCCGTGGGTGTGGTGCCCACCGCCGGCGTGCTCGTGGCTGTCCTCGGGCGCCTCGACGACCGCGGAGTCGGTCGTCAGGATCATCGCGGCGATCGAGGCCGCGTGGCCCAGGGCTGCCTTGGTGACCTTGACCGGGTCGATGACGCCCTCGGCCGCGAGGTCGCCGTAGACGCCGGTGGCGGCGTTGAAGCCGTTGCCGACGCCCAGCTCGCGGACCCGGCCGACGACGACCGCACCCTCGAAGCCGGCGTTGGAGGCGATCTGGGTCAGCGGGGCGTCCAGCGCCTTGCGGACCGACCGGGCACCGGTGAGCTCGTCGCCCTCCAGGGTCAGCGCGTCGACGGCGGTGGCGGCGTGCACCAGCGCGGAGCCACCACCGGGGACGACGCCCTCCTCGACCGCGGCGCGGGTCGCGGCGATCGCGTCCTCGATGCGGTGCTTCTTCTCCTTCATCTCGACCTCGGTCGCCGCCCCGACGCGGATGACGCCGATGCCGCCGGCCAGCTTGGCCAGCCGCTCCTGCAGCTTCTCGCGGTCCCAGTCGGAGTCGGTGTCCTCGATCTCGCGGCGGATCTGGGCGACCCGGTCGGAGACGGCGGTGGGCTGGCCGCCACCGTCGACCAGGACGGTGTCGTCCTTGGTGACGGTGATCCGGCGGGCGGTGCCCAGCACCTCGAGGCCGACCTCGGAGAGCTTGAGGCCGACGTCCTCGCTGACGACCTGGCCGCCGGTGACGATGGCGAGGTCCTGCATGAAGGCCTTGCGGCGGTCACCGAAGAACGGGGACTTCACCGCGACGACCTTGATGGTCTTGCGGATGGAGTTGACGACCAGGGTCGACAGCGCCTCCCCCTCGACGTCCTCGGCCACGATGAGCAGCGGGCGGGCGCCCGAGCCCAGCACCTTCTCCAGCAGCGGGAGCAGGTCGGGCAGCGAGCTGACCTTGCCGGCCACCAGGAGCAGCAGGGCGTCGTCGAGGACGGCCTCCATGGACTCCTGGTCGGTGACGAAGTACGGGGACAGGTAGCCCTTGTCGAAGGCCAGGCCCTCGGTGACGACCAGCTCGGTGTCCAGGGTGTTGGACTCCTCGACGGTGATGACGCCGTCCTTGCCGACCTTCTCCATGGCCTCGCCGATCAGGTCGCCGATGACGGCGTCCTGGGCGGAGATGGTGGCGACACCGGAGATGGCGCGGCGGTCGTCGACGGGGATGGCGACGGCGTCCAGGGCGGCCTGCACGGCGGCGACGGCGGCGTGGATGCCGCGGCCCAGGGCCGTGGGGTTGGCGCCGGCGGCGACGTTGCGCAGGCCCTCGTGCACGAGGGCCTGGGCCAGCACGGTCGCGGTGGTGGTGCCGTCACCGGCGACGTCGTTGGTCTTGGTGGCGACGTTCTTGGCCAGCTGCGCGCCGAGGTTCTCGAAGGGGTCCTCGAGGTCGACCTCACGGGCGATGGTCACGCCGTCGTTGGTGATGGTGGGGGCACCGAACTTCTTGTCGATGACCACGTTGCGGCCGCGGGGGCCGAGGGTCACGCGGACGGCGTCGGCCAGCTTGTCGACGCCGCGCTCGAGGCCGCGACGGGCGTCCTCGTCGAACCGGATGATCTTGGGCATGGGGACCTCTCGATCGGGGGGTGGCTTGGGGGGTCACGCAGACCGCCCCGGGACCCGGTGGTGCTCGGGTCGCCCGGGGCGGTCGGTGGTGCGGCTCGCGGTGGTGCTGCTCGCGGGAGTGCTGCGCGCGTGGTGCTGGGTGTCGCGGTGGTGCTGTGCCCCGGGGGGCTCAGCTCACTTGACGACGACGGCCAGCAGGTCGCGGGCGGAGAGCACGAGGTAGTCCTCGCCGGCGTAGCGCACCTCGGTGCCGCCGTACTTCGAGTAGACGACGACGTCGCCCACGTTGACGTCCAGGGGGACGCGGTTGCCGTTGTCGTCGATGCGGCCGGGGCCCACGGCGATGACGGTGCCCTCCTGGGGCTTCTCCTTGGCGGTGTCCGGGATGACCAGACCGGAGGCGGTGGTGGTCTCGGCCTCGTTGGCCTGGACCACGACACGGTCCTCGAGCGGCTTGATGCTGACCTTGGTGGCGGTGGTCACGTCGTGACTCCCCCTTCAGTTCGTCGAGCAGGGCGTGATGGGGTGGTGCTGGTCGAGCTGATGCTGTGGCACGGGGTCGACGCACCTGCCGTCGCGGGGGTCAGGCACGACCCGTGTCGATTGGCACTCTACCCATCCGAGTGCCAGCCGCCAACACCGGTCGGAGCCGGGCCCGGCCGGTGGGCGAGGCTGTCGGGGTGGCAGAGGACCAGACCGCCGAGACGCTCCGTCAGCTCCGGGCCCTGGCGACGCCCGCGGGGGCGGCCGCACTGGCCCGGGCCGGCGAGCTGCTGGCCGCCCGCACCGACGTGGTCACCGCGCTGTCCCGGTTGCGCGCGGAGTTCGGCCCCGAGGTCGGTGGCCCCGCCTGGGGCGTGGCCCGCCAGCGGGAGAGGGCACGGCCCGCGTTCGGCGCCGACACCGACCGGCTGCTGTTCACCGGGGACACCCTGGAACAGGCCGGCCGCCCGGAGCTGGCCGCCCGCCGGGCCACCCGGCTGCTGGCCGGCGGTGCCACCTCGGTCGCCGACCTGGGGTGCGCCTCGGGCACCGACACCGTCGCGCTGGCCCGGGCCGGCGCCCGGGTGACCGCCGTCGACCGGGACCCGGTGGCCCGCGAGCTGACGGCGCTCAACACCGCGGCGCTGGGCCTGGGCGGGGTCACCGTCACCGACGCCGACGTGGTCGACCTGGTCGCGGACGCCGCCGACGGGCGGGTCGCCGGGTGCGAGGCCGCCGTGCTGGACCCCGCGCGGCGGGCCGGCGGTCGCCGGGTGCTGGACCCCGACGGCTGGTCCCCGCCCTGGTCGACGGTCACCGCGCTGCTGGAGCGCGTGCCGGCCAGCGTGGTGAAGGTGGCGCCCGGACTGGACCACGACCGGGTGCCGGCCGGGATCGAGGCCGAGTGGGTGTCGGTGGGCGGGTCGATCGTCGAGGCGCTGTTGTGGGGCCACGGCCCGTCGCAGACCTGGCGGCGGGCCACCCTGCTGCGCGCCGGCGTCCGGCACGAGCTCACCGCCGACGCCGACCCCGGCCGGGCACCGGTCGCGGCCCCCAGGGAGTGGCTGCACGAGCCCGACCCCGCCGTCATCCGGTCCGGGCTGGTCGCCACCGTCGCCGCGCAGCTCGGGGCCACGCTCGTCGACGAGCAGATCGCCTACCTGACCTCCGACGCCCCGGCCGACTCCCCGTGGGTCAGCTCCTACCGGGTCACCGACGTGCTGCCCTTCGCCGTCAAGCGGGTCAAGGCGCTGCTGCGCGAGCGCGGCATCGGCAGCGTGACGGTGAAGAAGCGCGGCTCCGCGGTCGAGCCGGAGGCGCTGGTCAAGCAGCTGCGCGGCAAGGGCGAGGGGCACGCGGTCGTCGTCGTCACCCGGGTGCTCGACGTCCCGACCGTGCTGCTGTGCGAGCCCCTCAGACCGAGACCGTCGTGACCTGCAGGGAGCTGTCCGCGCCCAGGTCCGGCGCCGAGGGCGCCACCCCGGCCTCGACCAGCCGCGAGCCCAGCGCCGCGACCATCGCGCCGTTGTCGGTGCACAACCGGGGGCTGGGCACCCGCAGCACGATGCCCGCGGCGTCGCAGCGCTCCTGGGCCAGCGCGCGCAGTCGGCTGTTGGCCGCCACTCCCCCGCCGATCACCAGGTGGTCGACCCCGTGGTCCCGGCAGGAGCGGACCGCCTTGGCGGTCAGCACGTCCACGACGGCCTCCTGGAACGCCGCGGCGACGTCGGCCACCGGCACCGGCTCCCCGGCCCGCTCCCGGGCCTCGACCCAGCGCGCCACCGCCGTCTTCAGGCCGGAGAACGAGAAGTCGTAGGGGGCGTCCCGGGGGCCGGTGAGCCCGCGCGGGAACGCGATGGACCGGGGGTCGCCGTCGCGGGCGGCCCGGTCGATGGGCGGACCGCCCGGGAAGGGCAGGCCCAGCACCCGGGCGACCTTGTCGAAGGCCTCCCCCGCGGCGTCGTCGACGGTCTGGCCCAGGGGCTGCACGTCCTGGGCCAGGTCGGGCACCAGCAGCAGCGAGCTGTGCCCGCCCGACACCAGCATCGCGATGCTGGGCTCGGCGAGGCGCCCGTGTTCCAGCTCGTCGACGGCGACGTGCGCGGCCAGGTGGTTGACCCCGTACAGCGGCACGTCGAGGGCCAGCGCGTACGCCTTGGCCGCGGCGACGCCGACCAGCAGCGCGCCGGTGAGCCCCGGGCCGCTGGTGACGGCCACCGCGTCGACGTCGGCGAACCCGACGCCGGCCTCGGCGAGCGCCGCGTGCACGGTGGGGACCATGGCCTCCAGGTGTGCCCGGGAGGCGATCTCGGGGATGACCCCGCCGAAGCGCTCGTGCTCGGCCATGGACGTGGCCAGCGCGTCCGAGAGCAGGGTCTGGCCCCGGACCAGGCCGATGCCGGTCTCGTCGCAGCTGGTCTCGAAGCCGAGCACCAGCGGCCGGCTGTCAACCACGCTTCATCACCACCGCGTCCTCGCCGCTGTTGGGGTAGTAGCCCGGGCGCACCCCGATGGGCACGAACCCGCGCCGGGCGTAGAGGCCCTGGGTGGCCTCGTCGGTGGCCCGGACCTCCAGCAGCACCACCGGGCTGCGGGTGTCGGCCTCGGCCAGCAGCGCGTCCAGCAGCCGGCCGCCGATCCCCTGGCCCTGGCGTGCACCGGTGACCCCGATCGTGGCGACGTGGGCCTCGTCGGGGTAGGCGATGAGCCCGGCGTAGCCGACCAGCTCCTCGCCGTCGACGGCCACGGTGTAGCTGCGGGTGTCGGTCATCGACAGCTCCTCCAGGTACATCGCCCGGGTCCAGGTGTCGGGGGCGAAGAGCTCCTCCTCCAGCCGCATGACGGCGGTGAGGTCCTCCCGGGTCATCGCGCGCAGCTCGATCACCGGGTCACCGGCTTGCGGACGACGTTGGGCACCGCGTCGGGGCGGCGCAGGTACAGCGGCACCAGCGGCGCCGCCGGGTGTGCCAGCAGCGGCGCGGCCGTGCGCAGCAGCCCCGCGGTGTCCACGTCGGCCGGGGTGACGTCGCGCCCGAGCCGCTCGGCGAACCGGACGTCGCCCACGACCGGCAGGTCGGGCAGCTCGACGTCCTCGGGCCGGCCGACGGAGGGCCCGGTGAGCGGTGCGCCGTCGGCGTCGTAGGCGCGCCAGTGCACCTCCTTGCGCCGGGCGTCGGTGACGACGACCCGGGCACCGGAGCCGACCGCGTCCAGCGAGCACACGCCGTGCACCGGCAGCCCGCGGGCGTCCCCGAGCGCCGCGGCGGTCACGATCCCGACCCGCAGGCCGGTGTAGGGGCCCGGGCCCAGCCCGACGACCAGCGCCCCGACGTCGGCCAGGGTGACCCCGGCCCGGGCGAGGACGGCGGTGACGGTGGGGCTCAGCAGCTCGGCGTGCCGGGTGCCCGAGGCCTCGGCGGCCTCGGCCAGCACCCGGCCACCGGGGCCCGGCTCGCCGACGCCGACCACCAGGGTCGGGGTAGCGGTGTCGATCGCCAGGGTGAGCACGACGGAGAAGGCTAGTCGGCGGCCGGGGCCGGGACGGAGGACTCCTCGACGTCGGGCAGCTCGCGTGGCCAGGCCCCGGGGGTGCCGGCCAGGTCCCACAGCTCCGGCAGCAGCGCCGGCCAGACCGGCTCGGTGGCGTCCGCGAGCTCAGCACGGGTCCACCAGCGGTGCCCCAGGACGGTGCGCTGCTCGTCCTCGGTGAAGCCCACGGTGGACACCGCGAACGCCGGCACCCGGACGACGTGGAAGGCGTCGGCCTGGTCGACCAGCACGTCGCTGTAGCCGTGCACCACCTGCCGTCGGGCCAGCGGGCCGGCCACGTCGGCCCGGTCCACGACCAGCCCGGTCTCCTCGGCGACCTCGCGGACCACCGCGGTGACCTCGTCCTCGCCGTCCTCGATGCCGCCGCCGGGCGTCATCCACCAGCTGGCCGCCGGGTCCTGCGGGTCCAGGCCGGTGTCGCTGTCCCGGAACAGCAGGACCCGCTCCTCGCCGTCGTCACCGCGGGCCAGCAGCAGCACCCGCACGGTGGCGCGGGAGCGGCGCGGGCGCGGGTCGGCGGCGGCGAGCCGGGCGGTCCAGGACGGGCCGTGCGGCACCAGCACCGCGGTCCGGACGTCGTCGTCGGCCCGGTCGAGCTGCACGACGAGGTGCTCGTCGGCGAGCTGCTCGACCAGCCCGTGGCCCCACTCGACGACGGTGACCGCCTCCTCGGCGGAGGCGTCCAGGTCCAGGTCGTCGACGTCGGCGACCGAGCCGAGCCGGTAGGCGTCCACGTGCACCAGCGGCAGCCGCCCGCCGCGGTGCACCCGGGCCAGCACGAACGTCGGGGAGGTGACCGGGCCGGGCACGCCCAGACCCGCACCGATGCCCTGGGTGAGCGCGGTCTTCCCGGCACCCAGCGGTCCGGACAGCAGCACCAGGTCCCCGGCCCGCAGCAGCCCGGCGAGCTCGACGCCGAACGCGCGGGTGTCGGCAGGGGTGGCCAGCACCCGCCTCACCGGCCGACCTCGGCGGCGATCGTCGCCAGGTCCTCGACCAGCGCGGCCCGGGGGGCCCCACGCGGGCCGAACCGGATGGCCGCGCTGGGGTGGTAGGTCACCCACACCCGGCGGCCGTCGACCTCGTGCGCGCGGCCACGCGCCTGCCCCAGCACCGTCCCCGGCCCCAGGAACCACTTCGCCGAGGACAGCCCCAGCGCGAGGACCGCGGGCGGGTCGAGCAGGTCCAGCTGGCGGCGCAGCCAGCCGCTGCACCGTGCCACCTCGGGGCTCTTCGGCGTCCGGTTGCCCGGGGGACGGCACTTGACCACGTTGAGCACCGCGGTCTCGGCCCGGTCCAGGCCGGCCTCGCCCAGCAGCTGGTCCAGCAGGGCCCCGCTCCGTCCCACGAACGGCCGGCCGGTCTCGTCCTCGGTCGCGCCGGGGGCCTCGCCGATGATCACCAGCCGCGGCCGACCCGAGACCGGGACGTCGCCGACCACCACGTGCTGCCGGGCGGCGGCCAGCTCCGGGCAGGCGGTGCAGGTCGAGGCGGCGGCGGCCAGCGTCGGCCAGTCCATGACGGCGGCGCGCTCGGTCAGCTCGAGCGCGACCGGGTCCGGGGCCCTCACCGGGACGCCCGCTGTCCGGCGCCGACCCGGCGCAGCAGCCGGGTGATCGCCGCGGTGACCTCGGCGGGACGCTCCAGGGGCACCAGGTGCCCGGCGACCGGGACGACGACGTACTCCTCGGGGCCCGCGCCCAGCTGCTCCATCCGGGCCACGATCCGGTCGCTGTGCCCGCGCGGGATCATCTTGTCCTCGTCGCCGGTGAGCACCAGGACCGGGATGCGGGTCAGCGGCTCCAGGGCGGCGTCGGCGTCCAGGCCGGCGATGGCCGGGTAGAACTCGGCGATGACGTCGACCGGGGTGCCGGCGATCATCGCGTCCACGTAGCGCACCAGCGCGGGGTCGACGTCGTCCCCGGCGAAGGACAGCGCCTTGACCGCGGCCGAGACCAGGTCGCGGGCGATCCGGCGGGTGCGCTCGGCCCACTGCGGGCGGTGGCGCATCGTGTACGCCGCGATCGGGAAGACCGCGGTGCGGACCCGGGTGAGCACGTGCGGCAGCCCGAGGTCCAGGTCGGCGAGCCCCCCGCTGGACGTGGACAGCAGCCCGACGCCGACGACCCGGGGGCCGAACAGCTCGGGCCGGTGGGCGGCCAGGGAGAGCACGGTCATGCCGCCCATCGAGTGGCCCAGCAGCACCACCGGCCCGCGCGGGACCCGGGCGTCCAGCACGCTGGCCAGGTCCTCGGCGAGCTGCTCGATGGTGGAGTGGTCGGCGGCCCCGCGGCCCGAGGAGCCGTGCCCGCGCTGGTCGTAGAACACCAGCCGGGCGTCGGGCCGGTGCCCGTTCCCGGTGGCCAGGGTGGCGGCGAGGTCGCGGCGCTGGAAGGTCCAGGAGGCCATCGACAGCGAGTACCCGTGCACGAAGACCACGGTCAGCGGCGCGTCGCCCGGGCCGATCTCCTCCACCGACAGCAGCACGCCGTCGGTGGTCTGCACCAGCGCCGTCCGGTCGGGCGCGCGGCTGCCCGCGCCGAGCGGGTCGTCCTCCCGCTGCACCGCCGCCGGGCGGTCGGTGGGGTCGACCGCGGCGGGCAGCTCGGCACGCTCGGCGGCCGGACCGAGCTGGGCGGCCGCGACCCGTCGTCCGGCCGCACGGGTGACGGCGACACCGACCGCGGCACCGGCAGCGGCCAGCCCGACGACCCCGCCCAGGATGCCGACGGTGCGGGGCGTGGGGTGCGGCACCGGGATGGGCGCCGGGCGCCGGTGCGGCGGCCGGGCGCTCACGCCGGCACCCCGGCCGTGCCGGTGTACGTGCGGGTGAAGCGCCCGCCGACCCGGGTGACCAGCTCGTAGTGGATGGTGCCCAGCGCCGTCGCCCAGTCCTGCGCGGTCGGCTCGCCGCGGTCGCCGGGACCCCAGAGCACCACCTCGTCGCCGGGGGCCACCTCGTCGTCGCCGACGTCGAGCACGAACTGGTCCATGCAGACCCGGCCGGCGATGGTGCGCTGGGAGCCCGCGGCCAGCACCCGGGCGGTGTTGCCCCCCGCCCGCGGCACGCCGTCGGCGTAGCCGACGGGGACCAGCGCGAGCGTGGTGTCCGCGGCGGTGTGGTGGGTGTGGCCGTAGGAGACCCCGGTGCCGGCCGGCACCCGCTTGGTCAGCGCGACCCGGGCGCGCACGGTCATCGCCGGCCGCAAGCCGTACTGCGCGGGGTCGCCCTCCAGCGGGTCCAGCCCGTAGACGGCGACGCCGGGGCGGACGGTGTCGTACCAGGTGTGCGGCAGCGCGATCGTGGCCGCGGAGTTGGCCAGGTGCCGGCGGGCCTCGGTGAGCCCGGCGGCCCGGGCCAGCGCGGTGGCCTCCTCGAAGACCGCGACCTGGGCGGCGATCGTCGGGTGCGTCGGGGCGTCGGCGTACGCCAGGTGGCTCCACAACCCGACGACGACGACCTCGCCCTCGGCCTGCGCCCGGGCGGCGGCCGCGACCAGACCCGGCCAGTCGGCCCCGGTGGCGCCCTCGCGGGACAGCCCGGTGTCGACGAAGAGCTGCACCCGGGCGGTGCGGCCGGTGGCCCGCGCCGCGTCGACGACCTCGGCGAGCGCCCACTCGGCGTTGACCGACAGCTCGACGTCGGCGGCGAGCCCGGCGGCGTAGTCCTCGCCCGGGCCGTGCTGCCAGGACAGCACCGGGGCGGTGACCCCGGCCGCCCGCAACGCCAGCGCCTCTTCCAGCACGGTGACCCCGAGGGCGTCGGCGCCGCCGGCCAGCGCGGCCCGCGCCGCGGGCACCAGCCCGTGGCCGTACCCGTCGGCCTTGACCACGGCCATCAACGGCCGGCCGGCCCGCTCGCGCAGGGCGGCGGCGTTGGCCGCGATCGTGTCCAGGTCGACCACGACCTCGGCCCTGCTGTGCTCGCTCACGTCGCCCAGTGTCCCAGCACCCTCCGCCCGCGCCCTGCTCCCGGGCCCCGGGCCCTCACGTGCCCGAACGCAGGCGGTGCAGCGTCTCGGGCAACCGGCGGACCAGGTCACCGGCGATCAGCGGGCCCCCGGCCGCGGCGAGCTGACCGGCCCGGCCGTGCACGTGGGCGGCCACCGCGGTGGCCTCGGTGGCGTCCAGCCCGGTGGCCAGGAGGGCCCCGGTGATCCCGGCCAGCACGTCGCCGGTGCCGGCGGTGGCCAGCCAGGGCGTGCCGGTGCCGTTGACGAACGTCGTCCCGTCCGGCCCGGCGACGACGGTCGCGTCGCCCTTGAGCAGCACGGTGACGCCCAGGTCGACGGCCGCGGCCCGGGCCGCCCCGATCCGGTCGCCGCCCAGCTCCCAGCCGAACCGGGTGAACTCCCGGTCGTGAGGGGTCAGCACGGTGGGCGCGCCGCGGCCCCGGGCCAGGCCGGGGTCCGCGGCCAGCAGGGTCAGACCGTCGGCGTCGACCACGACCGGCAGGTCGGTGGCCAGCACCTCGGCCAGCACGCTGCGGGCCTCGTCGTCGGTGCCCATCCCGGGACCGACCACCCAGGCCTGCACCCGCCCGGCACCGGCAGGGCGGCCCGCGGTGACGATCGCCTCCGGCCAGGCCGCCCGCACCCCCTCGGCGGCGGTGCCCGCGTAGCGGACCAGACCGGGTCGGGCCCGCAGCGCCGCTCCGGTGCAGAGCACCCCGGCGCCGGGGTAGGTCGCCGAGCCCGCGACGACGCCGACCACGCCCTGGCTGTACTTGTCGTCCCCCGAGCCGGGCTCGGCGAGCCGGTCGGCGACGTCGCCGTCGGTGAGCTGCCGGGCCGAGGGGGCCGGCAGCCGGAGCCCGATGTCCACGAGGTGCACCGTGCCCGCGTACCCCCGCCCGGCGCCGACCACGAGGCCGGGCTTCACCGCCCCGAAGGCCACCGTGTGCTGGGCCGGGAACGCCTCCCCCTCGACCGCGCCGGTGTCGGCGTCC
Source organism: Klenkia sp. AC732 (assembly GCF_979256525.1). Classification (NCBI taxonomy): domain Bacteria; kingdom Bacillati; phylum Actinomycetota; class Actinomycetes; order Geodermatophilales; family Geodermatophilaceae; genus Klenkia; species Klenkia sp. AC732. Next base: position 18,640 of record NZ_CEEDOS010000021.1, read on the forward strand.
ACCCCGCTGGGCAGGTCGACGGCGACCAGCAGGCCCGGCCCGGCCACCGCGGCGGCGATCGCGGCGGCGGCGTCGGCCCGCAGTCCCCCGCGCCCACCGATGCCGACGATGCCGTCCAGCACCAGGTCCGCCCGGTCCAGACCGGCCTCCTCGAGGCTGGTGGTCACCCGCCCACGCGCCCCGCGCAGGGCGGCGAGCCCGGTCCCGTGCGCCCGGTCGGGGGCCAGCAGCAGCGCGGTGACGGCGGCCCCGCGACGGGCCAGCAGCGCACCGGCCCACAGCGCGTCGCCGCCGTTGTCCCCGGCGCCGACCAGCAGCACCACCCGCAGGCCGTGCGCCCGGCCGGTCAGCCGCAGGCACACCGTGGCCAACCCGGTCGCCGCCCGCAGCATGAGCGCACCCACGGGCAGCGAAGCCAGCAGCGGCGCCTCCGCCGCCCGCACCTGGTCGGCCGTGTACAGCCCGGTCACGAGTCCGCCTCGGCGATCACCACGGCCGAGGCGATGCCCCCGTCGTGGCTCAGCGACACGTGCCAGGACGTGACTCCCAGCTCCTGCGCCCGCCGGGCCACCGTGCCCCGGACCTCCAGCAGCGGACGGCCCCGGTCACCGACCACCACCTCGGCGTCGTGCCAGTGCAGGTCGCCGGGGGCACCGAGCGCCTTGGCCAGCGCCTCCTTGGCCGCGAACCGCGCGGCGAGGGACTCCCCCGTCCGCTGGGCGCCCGAGGGCGTCACCTGCTCGGCGGCGGTGAACAGCCGGTCGCGCAGCCCCGGCGTGCGCACCAGCGAGGCGGCGAACCGCTCCACCGGGCACACGTCGATGCCGACCCCGACGATCACTCCACGGTGACGGACTTGGCCAGGTTGCGGGGCATGTCGACGTCCAGGCCGCGGGTGTCGGCGATCTCGCAGGCCAGCACCTGCAGCGGGATCGTCGTGACGACGGGGGCCAGCAGGGTCGGCGTCCGGGGCACCCGGATGACGTGGTCGGCGTAGGGCAGCACGTCGTCGTCGCCCTCCTCGGCGATGACGATGGTGCGCGCCCCGCGGGCCCGGACCTCCTGGATGTTGGACACGACCTTGCCGTGCAGCGACTCCCGCCCGTGCGGGGACGGCGCGACCACGATGACCGGGGTGCCCTCGCCGATCAGCGCGATCGAGCCGTGCTTGAGCTCGCCGGCGGCGAAGCCCTCGGCGTGGATGTAGGCCAGCTCCTTGAGCTTGAGCGCACCCTCCAGGGCCACCGGGTACCCGACGTGGCGGCCCAGGAACAGGATCGTGGACTCGGTGGCCAGCGACCGGCCCAGCGCCCGCACGTCGTCGAGCCCGGCGAGCACCTGGGTGACCTGCTCGGGCAGCTTGCGCAGCTCGGTGACGACCGCGGCGACCTCGTCCTCGTACTTCAGCCCGCGGACCTGGGCCAGGAACAGCCCGACGAGGTACACGGCCACCACCTGGGTCAGGAAGCCCTTGGTGGAGGCGACGGCGACCTCGGGTCCGGCCCGGGTGTAGAGCACCGCGTCGGACTCGCGCGGGATGGTCGACCCGTTGGCGTTGCAGATGGCCAGCACCCGCGCCTGCTGCTCCTTGGCGTGCCGCAGCGCCATCAGGGTGTCCATGGTCTCCCCGGACTGGGAGATGACCACGACCAGCGTGGAGCGGTCCAGCACCGGGTCCCGGTAGCGGAACTCGCTGGCCAGCTCGACCTCGACCGGGATGCGGGTCCAGTGCTCGATGGCGTACTTGGCGATCATGCCGGCGTGGTAGGCGGTGCCGCAGGCGATCACGAAGACCTTCGTGATCCCGCGCAGGTCCTCGTCGGAGATCCGCACCTCGTCCAGCACGATCTCCCCGCGGTCGCCCAGGCGACCCAGCAGGGTGTCGGCGACCGCCTGCGGCTGCTCGGCGATCTCCTTGAGCATGAACCAGTCGTAGCCGCCCTTCTCGGCGGCCTCGGCGTCCCAGTCCACCGAGTAGGCCAGCGGCTCGACGACCGTGCCGGCGAAGTCGGTGACGGTCACCCCACGGGTGCGGTGCAGCTCGACGACCTGGTCCTGCCCGAGCTCCAGGGCGTTGCGGGTGTGCCCGATGAACGCGGCGACGTCGGAGCCCAGGAAGTACTCGCCGTCCCCGACGCCGACGACCAGCGGGGAGTTGCGGCGCGAGGCGACGATCGTGTCGGGCTCGGCGACGTGGCTGGCGACCAGGGTGAAGGCACCCTCCAGCCGGCGGGAGACCACCCGCATCGCCTCGGCGAGGCGGCCTCCACCCTCGGGCAGCGTCGGGTAGACCGCGGCCAGCAGGTGCGCCACGACCTCGGTGTCGGTCTCGGAGGTGAACTCGACGCCGGTTGCCTCGACCTCGGTGCGCAGCGCGGCGAAGTTCTCGATGATCCCGTTGTGGATCACCGCGACGGTGCCGTCGGCGGAGGTGTGCGGGTGCGCGTTGCGGTCGGTCGGGCCACCGTGGGTGGCCCAGCGGGTGTGCCCGATGCCGATCGTCGAGGGCGGGAGCGCCTTCTCGGCCAGCTCCTTCTCCAGGTTCGCGACCTTGCCGGCCTTCTTCGCCGTGGCCAGCGCCCCGTCGGCCAGGACGGCGACCCCGGCCGAGTCGTACCCGCGGTACTCCAGCCGGCGCAGGCCCTCCAGGACCACGTCCAACGCGTTCTGAGGACCGACGTACCCCACGATGCCGCACATTCCAGCGAGGGTACCGGTGCCCGGCCGGACGCCGGCCCCGCTGCAGGACCCCGCGGCGAGCCTGCAGCCCGTACGGGTGACGCCCTCAGACGGCCGCGACGACCTCGGCGAGCCGCTGGGCGACGGCGTCGGCCTGCTCCTGGGTGGGGGCCTCGACCATCACCCGGACCAGCTGCTCGGTGCCCGAGGGACGCAGCAGCACCCGGCCGCTGTCCCCGAGCTCGGCCTCGACGTCGTTGACGGCGCGGGCGACGTCGTCGCTCTCCACGACGGCGAGCCGGTCGCTGACGGGCACGTTGACCAGGACCTGCGGCAGCTTCTGCACCACCGACGCCAGCTCGGCCAGCGACTGGCCGGTGGCCGACATCCGGGACAGCAGGGCCAGTCCGGTGAGCAGGCCGTCCCCGGTGGTCGCCCAGTCCAGGAAGACCAGGTGGCCCGACTGCTCGCCACCCAGCGAGAGCCCGCGGGAGCGCAGCGCCTCGAGCACGTAGCGGTCCCCGACGGCGGTGGTGGCCACGGTGATGCCGGCGTCGCGCATCGTGTGGTGGAAGCCCAGGTTGCTCATCACCGTGGCGACGACGGTGTCGTCCACCAGGTTGCCGCTCTCGTGCAGCGCCAGGGCGCAGATCGCCAGGATCTCGTCGCCGTCGACCAGGTCGCCCCGGGCGGTCACGGCCAGGCAGCGGTCGGCGTCGCCGTCGTGGGCGATGCCGATGTCGGCCCCGGTCCGGGCGACGGCGGCCTGCAGCGGTCCCAGGTGGGTGGAGCCGATGCCCTCGTTGATGTTCCACCCGTCGGGCTCGCCGCCGATCACGTGCACGGTGGCACCGGCCCGGCGGTAGACCTCCGGGGCGCAGCGCGAGGCTGCCCCGTGCGCGCAGTCCACGACGACGCGCAGCCCGGACAGCGGCTGCCGCAGCGCCGACAGCACGTGGTCGGTGTAGTCCTCGGCGGCGTTCGGCAGGTCCCGGACCCGGCCGACCCCGCCCCCGGTGGGCCGGTGGTCGGGGGCGTCGGCAGGGGTCAGGTGGCCGGCGATGCGCCGTTCGATGGCCGCCTCGACCGCGTCGGGCAGCTTGTGCCCGCCGCGGGAGAACAGCTTGATGCCGTTGTCGGGCATCGGGTTGTGACTGGCGGAGATCATCACGCCCAGGTCGGCGCCGGTCCGACCGGTGAGGAACGCGACGGCCGGGGTGGGGACGACGCCCACCCGCAGCACCTCGGCACCGGCGCTGGTGAGGCCCGCGACGACCGCGGCCTCCAGCATCTCCCCGCTCGCGCGGGGGTCGCGGCCGACGACCGCGACGGGACGCGAGGTCCCGTCGCGGTCGGCGAGCACGCTGGCGGCAGCACGTGCCACCGAGAGGGCCAACTCCGGCGTGAGGTCGGCGTTGGCCCGACCCCGGACGCCGTCGGTCCCGAAGAGGCGACCCACGGACTACCCGGTCAGCGCTTGGAGTACTGGGGCGCCTTGCGCGCCTTCTTCAGGCCGTACTTCTTGCGCTCGATGACCCGGGGGTCACGAGTCAGGAAGCCGGCCTTCTTGAGGGCCGGACGGTCCTCGGGCTCGACCTCGATGAGCGCGCGGGCGATCGCCAGGCGCAGCGCGCCGGCCTGCCCGGAGACGCCGCCGCCGTTGAGCAGCGCGACGACGTCGTACTGCTCGCCCTTCTCCAGGATGGTGAAGGGCTCACGGATGAGCTGCTGGTGGACCTTGTTCGGGAAGTACTCCTCGATGGTCCGGCCGTTGAGCTTGAACTGGCCGGTGCCGGGGAGGAGCCGGACCCGGACGATGGCCTCCTTGCGGCGGCCCACCGTCTGGATCGGGCGGCCGTCGGCGTCGGTCACGGTCTGGGGCGCCGTCATCGGGGTGGTCACTGGGACACCTGCTTGATCTCGTAGGTCTGGGGCAGCTGGGCCTGGTGCGGGTGCTCGGGCCCGGCGTAGACCTTGAGCTTGGAGAGCATCTGCCGGCCCAGCGTGTTGTGCGGCAGCATCCCCTTGACGGCGCGCTCGATCACGCGGTCGGGGCGGGTCTTCAGCTCGTCGCCGACGTTGATCGCCCGCAGACCACCCGGGTAGCCCGAGTGGCGGTAGGCGATCTTGGCGTCGCGCTTGGAGCCGGTCAGCGCCACCTTGCCCGCGTTGATGACGACGACGAAGTCGCCGGTGTCCACGTGCAGGGCGTACTGCGGCTTGTGCTTGCCGCGCAGGAGCTGCGCGGTCTGGCTGGCCAGTCGACCGAGCACCACGTCGGTGGCGTCGATGACGTGCCAGGCCCGGGTGATGTCACCGGGCTTGGGGCTGTATGTGCGCACGGGGGCCCACTTCCTCGTCGTCGGGTGGCTGGTGGATCGCCTCACCGAGCACGGGAGACCGATCAACAGCGCGCGTGCACCAGCCGGCAGCGCGCGCCAACGGAGAACAGTACCAGCCCGCCCAGGCAGCTCAGCCGTCGATGAGGTCGCGCTGGCGCGGGAGCAGGTCGTCCATCTGGGCCGTGTCGTCGATGGCGTCCAGCCCGGTGACGTCGACGCTGGCCAGGTAGGACCCGTACCCGACGTAGCAGCGCTGGTAGAAGCTGCCGCCGCCACCGTCGAAGGCGAAGCACGGGGCCTCCGGCAGCGCCGGCAGGACGAAGGGCGCCCCGCCGAAGGCGGTGGCCTCCAGCTGGGCGAAGCCCACGTAGGCGGCGTTGGACTGCGCGGAGCTGGGGAAGGCGTACAGCGCCACCGCGAAGTCCAGCCCCAGCCCCTCGTCGGTGGACTGCTTGGCGAAGAAGCCGCTGAGCCCGTTGGTGGTCAGCAGCTCGCGCTCCACGACCGGGTCGATGGCCAGCCGCAGGTAGCCCTCCAGGTCGTAGGTGCCGGTGAACCGGTTGAGGTCACCGGGAGGGTCCAGCGCGAAGGCGGCCAGGCCCAGGTGGTCGTTGGGCAGGTCGGGCACCTGCGCCTGCGGGGTCGGGGTGAAGGTGGCCAGCAGGGCCAGCTGGTCGGTGAGCTGGCGGGTGATCAGGTCCGGCCCGCCGCCGGCCGGGGCGTCCAGGTAGGCGTAGGCCAGCAGGCGACCGGTGGGCACCCAGGCCTGGATCGTGTCCACGGAGCCACCCGCGGAGTCCGACCCGCCGGTGGTCTGCGCGGCGGTGACGCCGAGGCCGGGCAGCTCGACGGGCTGGTGGTCCCCGGCCTCGAAGTCCAGCGCGATCTCGTTGAGGGCGGTGGCCGCAGCGACCGCCGAGTCCGGGTCCGACACCTCGGCGACCAGGGTCAGCGTCCCGTTGTTCGCCGCGTCCTGGGCGCAGTTGCCCCAGCCGGCCACGAAGCCCCACCGGTCCAGCTCCTGCTCGACCCGGCCGTCCCCGAAGTAGAGGGAGTCGACGCTGCGCGCGGTCCCGAAGGGCCCGCTGGGGAAGCAGGAGTCGGTGCGGTCCGGGCTGGTGCTGGCCGCCAGCGACGTCACCGAGGCCAGCCGGCGGGCCTCGGCACCGGTGCCCGGCCCGACCTCGGGGGCCGGGGTGACCTGCCCGGACGGGGCGGCCGTGGTGCTGGGGGCGGCGGTGTCCGAGGGCGGCGCACTGGTCGGGACGGCGCTGGCCGTGCCCTCGACGGTGGACGAGCAACCGGCCAGCAGCGTCACGGCCGCGACGGCGGCGGTCGCCAGGACCCCCCGCGTGCGCACGGTCAGACCACCTCGCGCAGCGCGCCGGTGGTCACGTCGTAGACCGTGCCGCGGACCTCGTGCGAGAGCAGGTAGGGCGTGGCCCGCAGCAGCCGCAGGGACTCCCGGACGTCGTCGTCGACGTCGGTGAAGGTGCGGCCCACCCACGGCGGCCGGTGTCCGGTCGCGGCCTCCACCAGGTCGGCCAGCCCGGCGTCGTCGGTCTTCTGCATCCCGCAGTCGGTGTGGTGCACCAGCACCGTCTCGCGGGTGCCCAGCAGGTGCTGGGAGATGGTCAGGGACCGCAGCGTGTCCTCGGTGACGACGCCACCGGCGTTGCGGATGACGTGGGCGTCCCCGACCTCCAGGCCCAGCAGCGGGAACAGCGGCATCCGGGAGTCCATGCACGCCACCACGGCGACGTGCCGGGCCGGGCGCACCGGCCGGGACCCGGGGAACTGCGCCACCCAGGCGGCGTTGGCGTCGAGGATGCGGTCGATCTCGGTCACCGGGGCAACCTATCGACCCCCGGGCCCCCCGTCACGACGGCCACCGGGCCGCCCGGGCCGCCCGCGGGTGAGGATGGTCCGGTGCGCACGGTCGAGGAACACCAGCAGGTCGTCGCCGCGCTGCTCCGGCAGCCCGGCACCGAGGAGGTGCCGCTGGCCCACGCCGCCGGCCGGGTGCTGGCCGAGGACGTGACCGCCGCCGTCGGGCTGCCCGTCTTCACCAACTCCGCGATGGACGGGTACGCCGCCCGCTGGGCGGACGTCGCGACCGCCTCCGACGACGCCCCGGTCCACCTGCCGGTCGCCGCCGACCTGCCCGCCGGTCGCACCGACGTGCCCGACCTGGCGCCCGGCACCGTGCACCGCATCATGACCGGCGCACCGATGCCCCCGGGCGCCGACGTCGTCGTCCCGGTCGAGCGCACCGACGGCGCCACCGACACCGTCAGGATCAGCAGCGCCCCGGCCCGCGACACCCACGTCCGGCACGCCGGGGAGGACATCGCCCGGGGCGAGGTCGCGCTGTCGGCCGGCGTCGTGCTCGGGTCCTCCCAGCTGGGCCTGGCCGCCTCGGTGGGCCGCTCGACCGTCGTGGTCCGCCGGCGTCCCCGCGTGCTGGTCCTCTCGACCGGGACCGAGCTGGTCGCCCCGGGCGAGCCGCTGGCGCCGGGGCAGATCTACGAGTCCAACTCGCTGCTGCTGGCCACCGCCGTCGAGGCCGCCGGCGGCGAGGCCCGCACACTGCACTTCGTCCCCGACGACGTCGACCAGTTCCTGGCCACCGTGCGGGCGGAGCTGGCCACCGCCGACCTGCTGGTCACCAGCGGCGGGGTCAGCATGGGCGCCTACGAGGTGGTGAAGGACGCCTTCGGGGCGCTGGGCACCGTCGAGTTCGTCAAGGTCGCCATGCAGCCCGGCGGCCCGCAGGGCTGCGGCACCGTGGACGGCGTCCCGGTGGTCACCCTGCCCGGCAACCCGGTGAGCTCCTTCGTGTCCTTCGAGGTCTTCGTGCGGCCCGCCCTCCGCGCCGCGATGGGCATCACCCACCCCCAGCGGCTGCGCACCACCGCCCGGCTCGTCGGCCCCCTGGTCTCCCCCGCCGCCCGCCGCCAGTACCTGCGGGGCTGGTTCGACGCCGGCGAGGTGTCCCAGGTCGGCGGGCCCGGCTCGCACCTGGTCGCGCACCTTGCGCGCGCGAACTGCCTCGTCGTCGTCCCCGAGGACGTCACCGAGCTGCCGGCCGGCAGCGAGGTCGAGGTCGTCCTGATCGAAGGAGCCCTGCAGTGAGCACCGGATTCACCCACCTCGACGCCGCCGGCGCCGCCCGGATGGTCGACGTCACCGGCAAGGAGGTCACCGCCCGGGTGGCGACGGCGGCCGGCCGGGTGCTGGTCAGCCCCGAGGTCGTCGCGCTGCTGCGCGGGGAGGGCGTGCCCAAGGGCGACGCGATCGCCGTCGCCCGGATCGCCGGCATCGCCGGGGCCAAGCGGACCCCCGACCTCATCCCGCTGTGCCACCCGGTCGCCCTGCACGGGGTCACCGTGGACCTCGAGGTCACCGACGAGGCCGTGGAGATCACCGTCACCGCCCGCACCGCGGACCGCACCGGGATCGAGATGGAGGCCCTCACCTCGGTCGCCGTCACCGGGTTGACGGTCATCGACATGGTCAAGGCCGTCGACCCGCGCGCGGTCATCACCGACGTCCGGCTGCTCGCGAAGTCCGGCGGCAAGAAGGGCGACTGGACCCGATGACCCTCCCCACCGGCGCCCGCGCCGTCGTCGTCACCGCCTCCAACCGGGCCTCGGCCGGGGTCTACGAGGACCGCTCCGGCCAGGCGCTGGCCGCCGGGCTCCGCGAGCTCGGCTTCGCCGTCGAGGGCCCGCACGTCCGCCCCGACGACGTCGAGGCCCTCGCCGCGGTGCTGCGCGAGGCCGTGGCCTCCGGCGCCGACGTCGTCCTCACCACCGGCGGGACCGGGCTCACCCCCACCGACGTCACCCCCGAGGCGACCCGGCTGGTGATCGAGCGGGAGGCACCGGGCATCGCCGACGCCGTCCGCCGGTACGGGCAGCCCGCCGTGCCCACCGCCGTCCTGTCCCGTGGGCTCGCCGGCACCGCGGGGCGCACCCTGGTGGTCAACCTCCCCGGGTCCACCGGCGGGGTCCGCGACGGGCTCGCGGTGCTCGGGCCGCTGCTGCCCCACGTGGTGAGCCAGCTCCGCGGCGGCGATCACTGAGCCGGGAGCACCAACCGGCGGGTGTGGCTGTAGACGTTGCACCCGTCGCCGCGGAGGAAGCCGATCAGCGTGATGCCGGTGGACTCCGCCAGCTCCACGGCCAGCGAGCTCGGCGCCGACACCGCCGCCAGCACCGGGACGCCGGCCATCGCGGCCTTCTGGGTCAACTCGAAGCTGGAGCGCCCGCTGACCATGAGCACGTGCCCGGCCAGCGGCAGCCGCCCGGCACGCACCGCGTCCCCGACCACCTTGTCCACCGCGTTGTGCCGGCCGACGTCCTCCCGCAGGGCCACCAGCTCGCCCTCGGCGGTGAACAGGCCCGCGGCGTGCAGCCCACCGGTCCGGTCGAACACGGCCTGGGCCGCACGCAGCCGGTCCGGCAGCGCCAGCAGCGTCGCCAGCGTCAACCGGGTCTCGTCCCCGGGGACGTCGAAGACCGTCTTGGTGCGGATCGCGTCGATGCTGGCCTTGCCGCAGACCCCGCACGAACTGGTCGTGTAGAAGTTCCGGTCCAGCGCCGTGTCCGGGGCCTCGACACCGGGCGCCAGGTCGACGTCGACCACGTTGTAGGTGTTGCGGCCGCTGTCGTCGACCGAGTCGCAGTAGCGCAGCGAGGAGACGTCGTCCAGGGACCGGATGACGCCCTCGGTGGCCAGGAACCCGTGTACCAGGTCGAAGTCGTCGCCGGGGGTCCGCATGGTGACCGCGAGCGGCGTCCCGTCCAGCCGGATCTCCAGCGGCTCCTCGCTCGCCACGGTGTCCGGGCGGGTGACGTGCTGGTCGCCCCGGATGCGCAGCACCGGTGTCCGGCTGGTGACTCGTCCCACGCGGACGACCGTACCCACCGTCGGCCACCTAGCGTCTGCCCCGTGGACGAGCAGGCACCGGACGACGACCGGGCGGGGCGGCTGCCCGCCTACGCCGCCCTCGTGCTGGCCGGTGGCCGCGCGGCCCGGCTGGGCGGGCAGCCCAAGCCCCAGCTGCAGGTCGGTGGGCGGTCGATGCTCGAGGCGGTCCTCGCCGCCGTGGCCGACGCCGACGAGCGGGTCGTCGTGGGCCCGCCCCAGCCCGTGCCGACGGGGGTGACCGTGGTGCGGGAGCAGCCCCCCGGCGGCGGGCCGGTACCCGCGATGCGCGCGGGTCTGGCCGCCGTCACCACCGAGGTGGTCGCCGTCCTCGCGGCGGACCTGCCGTTCCTCACCGCCGAGGTGGTCAGCGCCCTGCGCGAGCGGCTCACCGGAGACGGCGTCCTGGTCGTCGACGCCACCGGCCGGGACCAGTTCCTGCTGGGGGTCTGGCGCACCGCCGCCCTGCGCGCAGCCGTCGCCGACGTCCGCGGCCCCACCTCGGTACGGGCCGTGCTGTCCCCGCTCGCCGTCCGCCGGTACCGGCCCGACCTGGTGCCGGGCACCCCGCCGCCCTGGACCGACTGCGACACCCCGGCCGAGCTGGGCCGCGCCCGGGCCGCAGCACCGCCCGCCTGAGCCCCGGCACCCGCCGACGAGCGGTGTGACGCCGGGCGCTGACTGCCCGACCGCCCCCGGGGTACGTGTCCCCCATGCGCATCGTCATCGCAGGAGCCCACGGACAGATCGCCCGACGCCTCACCCGGCTGCTCACCGGACGCGGGGACACCGTCGTGGGCATCGTCCGCAACCCCGACCACACCCAGGACCTCACCTCCGACGGCGCCGAGCCCGTCGTCCTCGACCTCGAGCAGGCCTCCGTCGACGACGTCGCCGGCGTCCTCCGCGGCGCCGACGGGGTGGTGTTCGCCGCCGGCGGCGGACCCGACAGCGGCATCGCCCGCAAGGACTCCGTCGACCGCGGCGCCGCCGTGCTGCTCGCCGACGCTGCCGAGGCCGCCGGTGTGCGCCCCTACCTGCTGGTGTCCTCCGTCGGTGTGGACGCCGTCGCCGACGGTGCCACCCCCGAGGGCATGGGCGAGGTCTTCGTGGCCTACCTGCGCGCCAAGCTCGCGGCCGAGCAGGCCGTGCTCCCCCGCCCCGCACTGGACGTCACCGTCGTCCGACCGGTCACGCTCACGGACGACCCCGGCACCGGCCGGGTCGAGCTCGCCCGGCACGTCGAGCACGGCGAGGTCACCCGGGACGACGTCGCAGCCGTCCTCGTCGCCCTGCTCGACGACCCCAAGACCGGTGCCGTCGTGGAGCTGCGTGGCGGCGACGTCCCGGTGGTGGAGGCCGTCGCCGCCGTCGTCTGAGCGTGGCGCAGCGGTCAGTCGTCGTCGCGGCGGGCCCGGGTCACCCGGGTCCGCGCGGCGAGCTGGTCCTCCGGCGGGTAGTCCACCCGGATCAGCGTGAGCCCGCCGGCAGGTGCCACCGGCACGTCGTCGGCCCGGCTGGTGCGGCTCAGCAGCGACGCCGGCCAGTCCGGTGGGCGCCGTCCCTCCCCCACGGCCAGCAGCCCGCCGACCAGGCTGCGCACCATCGAGTGGCAGAACGCGTCGGCCGACGCCGAGACCGTCACCAGGTCGCCGTCGCGCACGACGTCCAGGTCGGTGAGGACCCGGATCGTGGTCGCGCCCTCACGGCGCCGGCAGAACGCCGCGAAGTCGTGCTGGCCCAGGAGCAGCGCCGCCGCCACCCGCATGGCCGGGACGTCGAGAGTGCGCGGCCAGCCCACCGTGTCCGCGCGCCGCAGCGGAGGAGGGCCGGTGACCGCATCGGTCAGCCGGTAGACGTAGTGCCGCCCCAGGGCGGCGAACCGGGCGTCGAAGTCCCCGGGCACCACCTGGGCCGAGGTCACCGCGATGTCCCCGCTCAGCACGCCGCGCAGTCTGCGCAGCAGCTTGGGCTGGTGCTGGGACCACAGGTGGGCCGGCAGGTCGGTGTGGGCCACCTGACCGGTCGCGTGGACACCGGCATCGGTGCGCCCGGCGACGGTCAGCCCCACGTCGTGCCGCAACACCATCGCCAGGGCCAGCTCGAGCTCTCCCTGCACGGTGCGCTGGTCGGGCTGCCGCGCCCAGCCGTGCAGCGCCGTGCCGTCGTAGGACACCCCCAGCCGGACGCGGACGAGCCCGCCACCGGTGTCGGTGGCGGGCTCGTCGGCCGTGCTGTGGTTCAGCGCTGCGTCACTTCGGGTCGGGCTGGGACTCCCCGCCGGGGGCGGCGTCGCCGGTGGTGGCGGCGTCGCCCACCTCGGCGGCGTTCACCTCGGCAGCAGCGGCCTCGGCGACCTCGGGCGAGAGGGCGTCGTCGGCGACGACGACACCGTTCTCGGCCGTGGGCTGCGCGTCGGTGGTGTTCTCGTCCTGGACCTCACCGTCGGGGGTGAAGACCTCGGTCGTGGTGGCCTCGGCGTCGGCCTGGTCGCTGGCCTCGTCGGCGATCTCCTCGCTGGAGGCAGTGACCTCGCCGGCGGCGGAGGCAGCCCCGGCCCCGGCCGCGAAGCGGGTGCCGCGAGCGCGCTCGGCCTCGCCGACGGCCTGCTGGCCGACCGTGAGGGCCTCGACGAGCTCGATGACGGCCATCGGCGCGTTGTCGCCCTTGCGGGGGCCGACCTTCGTGATGCGGGTGTAGCCACCGGGGCGGTTCTCGAAGCGAGGACCGATCTCGGCGAAGAGGTGGTGCACGACGTTCTTGTCGCGGACGGTCGTCATGACCTGGCGACGGGCGTGCAGGTCGCCCTTCTTGGCCAGCGTGACGAGCTTCTCGGCCAGCGGACGCAGCCGCTTGGCCTTGGTCTCGGTGGTGGTGATCCGGCCGTGCTCGAACAGCGCGGTGGCCAGGTTGGCCAGCATCAGCCGCTCGTGCGACGGAGATCCGCCGAGGCGGGGGCCCTTGGTGGGGGTGGGCATGTCGATCCCTTCTCAGGCCGCCGGAGAACTGTGCCGGCCGCGCGTCTTCTGATGGGTGGTGCTCCGGTCCCGGTGGTCCGGGGTGCCGGCGGGAGCCCGCCGACGACGGCCCCGAGGGGCAGTCGCCGGCGGAGTCCGTCGATCAGAGCTGCTCGGTCTCCCGGAAGTCGCCCTCGGTGTACTCCTGGCCGTCCGCGTACTGCGTCTCGCCCGGGAAGCTCTCGTCGTAGGTCTCGTCGTAGCTCTCCACCGAGGTGGGGACGAATCCGGGCGGGCTGTCCTTGAGCGCGAGGCCCATGGCGGCCAGCTTCAGCTTGACCTCGTCGATGGACTTCGCGCCGAAGTTGCGGATGTCCAGCAGGTCGGCCTCGGAGCGGGTGACGAGCTCACCGACGGTGTGCACGCCCTCGCGCTTGAGACAGTTGTAGGACCGGACGGTGAGGTCCATGTCCTCGATCGGCATCGAGAAGTTGGCGATGTCGGCGGCCTCGGCCGGGCTGGGGCCGACCTCGATGCCCTCGGCGTCGACGTTGAGCTCGCGCAGCAGGCCGAAGAGCTCCACCAGGGTCGAGCCGGCGGAAGCGATCGCGTCACGGGGCTCGATGGAGGGCTTGGTCTCGACGTCGACGACCAGACGGTCGAAGTCGGTGCGCTGCTCGACGCGGGTGGCCTCGACGGCGTAGGTCACCTTCAGCACCGGGGAGTAGATCGAGTCCACGGGGATCCGACCGATCTCCTGGCCGGGCTGCTTGTTCTGGGTGGCCGGCACGTAGCCACGGCCACGTTCGACGACGAGCTCGATCTCCAGACGGCCCTTGGCGTTCAGGGTCGCGATGTGCAGCTCGGGGTTGTGCACCTCGACACCGGCCGGGGGCGCGATGTCGGCGGCGGTGACCTCACCGGGGCCCTGCTTGCGCAGGTACATCGTCACCGGCTCGTCGGAGTCGGAGCTGACGACCAGGCCCTTGAGGTTCAGGATCAGCTCGGTGACGTCCTCCTTGACCCCGGGCACGGTGGTGAACTCGTGCAGGGTGCCCTCGATGCGGATGCTGGTGACAGCGGCGCCGGGGATCGAGGACAGCAGGGTGCGGCGGAGCGAGTTGCCGAGGGTGTAGCCGAAGCCGGGCTCCAGCGGCTCGATGACGAACCGCGAGCGCTGGGCGTCGATCGTCTCTTCGGTCAGGGTGGGGCGCTGTGCGATGAGCATGTGGTTCTCCTCCAGGTCCGCCGGCGACCGCTATATGACGCCGAGGGGGATGGTGCCGGCGGGACGGACATCTGTCCGTCCGTCCCGCCGTCGTGCTGCCGCGTGGTGCTGCGGGTCGTTCAGTGGTGCAGGTGCGTCACTTGGAGTACAGCTCGACGATCAGCTGCTCCTGGACGGGGGTGTCGATCACCTGACGGGCCGGGATCGAGTGGACCAGCACCTTGAGCTGGCTGCTGATCACCTCCAGCCACGCCGGGACCGGACGCGAGCCGGCCTCGGCCTGCGCCACCTGGAACGGGACCATCTCGACGGACTTCGCAGCCACCTCGACGATGTCGTTCGCGGTCACCCGGTAGGACGGGATGTCGACCTTGCGGCCGTTGACCTTGATGTGGCCGTGACGCACCAGCTGGCGCGACATGTCACGGGACTTCGCGAAGCCGGCGCGGTAGACCACGTTGTCCAGGCGGGACTCGAGGATCTGCAGCAGGACCTCACCGGTCTTGCCCGACTTCTTGTTGGCCTCTTCGTAGTAGCCGCGGAACTGCTTCTCCAGCACGCCGTAGATGCGACGGGCCTTCTGCTTCTCACGCAGCTGCAGGAGGTACTCGCTGTCCTTGGTGCGACCGCGACCGTGCTCACCCGGGGGGTAGGGACGGATCTCGATCGGGCACTTGGCAGACTCGCACTTGCTGCCCTTGAGGAACAGCTTCATCTTCTCGCGCCGGCACAGGCGGCAGTCGGCTCCGGTGTAACGGGCCACGGTGGTGTCTCCCTGTTTTTCTAAGAGTCAGGAGCGTCGGGTCAGACCCGGCGACGCTTCTTGGGGCGGCAGCCGTTGTGCGGCTGGGGGGTGACGTCGGAGATCTGCCCGACCTCCAGGCCCGTGGCCTGCAGGGAGCGGATGGCGGTCTCGCGGCCGGAGCCGGGACCCTTCACGAAGACGTCGACCTTCCGCATGCCGTGCTCCTGCGCCTTGCGCGCGGCGCTCTCGGCAGCCATCTGCGCCGCGAACGGCGTGGACTTGCGGGAGCCCTTGAACCCGACGTGGCCGGCCGAGGCCCAGCTGATGACGTTCCCCGTGGGGTCCGTGATCGACACGATCGTGTTGTTGAAGGTGCTCTTGATGTGCGCCGCACCGTGAGCGACGTTCTTCTTCTCCTTGCGGCGCACCTTCTTGGCGCCTGCCGCGCGTGCCCTGGGAGGCATGACTCTCTTCTCTGTTCGTGGCCTGGGTGGAGCAGGGGTGGAGCGCCCGGTCGCCCCCTCTGCGGGGGCACGACGACCGGGCCGAGGCGCCTAGGCCCTCAGCGGGCCTTCTTCTTGCCGGCGATGGTCTTGCGCGGGCCCTTGGACGAACGCGCGTTGGTCTTGGTGCGCTGTCCGCGCACGGGCAGACCGCGGCGGTGACGCAGACCCTGGTAGCAACCGATCTCCACCTTGCGGCGGATGTCGGCAGCGACCTCGCGGCGCAGGTCACCCTCGACGCGGAAGTGCTCGTCGATGTAGTCGCGGAGCTTCAGCAGGTCCTCGTCCGAGAGGTCCTTGGCACGCAGGTCCGGGCTCACGCCCGTCGCCTCCAAGGTGGCCTTCGCCGAGGTCCGGCCGATGCCGTAGATGTAGGTGAGCGCGATCTCCATGCGCTTCTCGCGGGGGAGATCGACGCCAGCCAGTCGTGCCATGTCCTGTACTCCCTCAGCCCTGGCGCTGCTTGTGCCGGGCGTTGTCGCAGATGACCATGACCCGGCCGTGCCGGCGGATCACCTTGCACTTGTCGCAGATCTTCTTGACCGACGGCTGGACCTTCACCGGGCCGCCCTCATTTCCTGGTAGTTCGTGGGTCGCGGCACCACCGTGTCGGGGCGCACCGCGGAGGTCACTTGTAGCGGTAGACGATGCGACCGCGCGTGAGGTCGTAGGGCGAGAGCTCCACGACGACGCGGTCCTCGGGCAGGATGCGGATGTAGTGCTGCCGCATCTTGCCGCTGATGTGCGCGAGCACGCGGTGCCCGTTCTGCAGTTCCACTCGGAACATCGCGTTGGGGAGCGGCTCGACGACTCGACCCTCGACCTCGATGGCCCCGTCTTTCTTCGCCATTCCCTACACGGCCTCCCGATCTGGTGTGCTCCAGTGCTGGTGCACTGACTCGCGTGCACCCATGCCGGAGGCACGGGTGTGTGGTGCTGGGTGTCTGGTGCGGGCGGTCTCGCAGAGGGCGCCCGCCGGTGTGCGGCCACAGCACGACGACGGACGGCGCGAACGCCAGCGGTCACTGTACCCCGCCAGCCTCACCCGTTCCAACCCCGGTGCAGGTGACCCCCGCGACCCGCCTCGACGGTGTCGAGGAGGACCGGGGACGGAGGACTGCCTCAGGTGCGGGCGGTGATGCCGAAGGGCGCGAGACCCGCCACCCCGCCGTCCTCCGCCGTGAGGACCCAGGGGCCTTCGGGCGTGATCGCGACGGTGTGCTCGAAGTGGGCGGCCCGCGAACCGTCCTTGGTCACCACGGTCCACCCGTCCTCGAGTTCGAGGGTGTCCGGCGACCCGACGGTGACCATCGGCTCGATGGCCAGGGCGAGCCCCGGGACGAGCTTGGGTCCACGACCGGCGCGCCCGTAGTTCAGCACGTGGGGGTCCTGGTGCATCTCGGTGCCGATGCCGTGGCCGCCGTAGTGGTCGACGATGCCGTAGTCGTGCTCGTGCGCCGAGATCGACTCCTCGACGGCGTGACTGATGTCGGTCAGCCGGCCACCGACCACAGCCCTGGCCAGCCCCGCCCACATGGACTGCTCGGTCGCCGCCATCAGGGCCGCGTCCTCGGCGGAGGGCTCCCCCACCGTCACCGTGATGGCCGAGTCACCGTGCCACCCCTGCAGGATCGCGCCGCAGTCGATGGAGATGTTGTCCCCGAGCTCCAGCACTCGGCTGGAAGCCGGGATGCCGTGCACGATCTCGGCGTTGATCGAGGCGCAGATGCACCCCGTGAACCCGTGGTACCCCAAGAACGAGGGGATGGCCCCCGCGCTGCGGATGTGGTCCTCGGCGATGGCGTTCAGCTCACCCGTGGTGACCCCGGGCGCCACCCCGGCGCGCACCGCAGCCAGGGCGCCGGCGACCACCAGCCCCGCCGCCCGCATCAGCTCGATCTCGTGCGCGGTCTTGATCTGGATCATGCGTCCACTCCACTTCGCCAGCAGCGGCAGACGGGACAAGAGCCCAGCGCTCACGGCTCGACCCCCGTCATCGCCGTGCGGGCTGTCCGGCCGTCCCGTCGTCGTCGGAGCCGGCGGCACCTCGCAGCGCCTCCAGGGCACGCCCGGTGACCTCGCCGATCTCGCCGATGGCGTCGATCGTCGCGAGCAGCCCCTCCTGGCGGTACCAACCCGACAGCGGAGCGGTCTGCTCCCGGTAGACGTCCAGCCGGTGCCGGACGGTCTCGGGCTTGTCGTCACCGCGCTGCACGGGCTGACCGTCGACGATCACGACGCGACCCGACAGGCGGCGCACCAGCTCGTCCTCCTCGACGACGAGCTCCAGGACACAGTCCAGGTGCTGCCCCAGGTCGACCAGGGAGTCCCGCAGCTGCTCGGCCTGCGCGATCGTCCGGGGGAACCCGTCGAGCAGGAAGCCCGCCTTTGCGTCGGGCTCGGCCAGCCGGTCGCTGACCATGGCCACGGTGATCTCGTCGGGGACGAGGTCGCCGGCGTCCATGTAGGCCTTGGCCTTCTCGCCGAGCTCGGTCTTGCCGGACACGTTGGCCCGGAAGATGTCTCCGGTCGAGATGGCCGGGACGCCGAGCTCACCGGCGATGATCTGCGCCTGGGTGCCCTTGCCCGCGCCGGGCGGCCCCAGCAGGACGACGCGCACTACTTCAGGAACCCTTCGTAGTTGCGCTGGTTCAGCTGCGTCTCGATCTGCTTCACCGTCTCCAAGCCCACTCCCACCATGATCAGCACCGCGGTCCCGCCGAACGGGAAGTTCTGGTTCTGCCCCTCTTGGGTCACCGAGAGGAACAGGTTGGGCAAGACTGCCACCAGCCCCAGGTAGATCGAGCCCGGCAGCGTGATCCGGGAGAGCACGTACTGCAGGTACTCGGCGGTGGGCCGGCCCGGACGGATGCCGGGGATGAAGCCGCCGTAGCGCTTCATGTCCTCGGCGCGCTCCTCCGGGTTGAACGTGATCGACACGTAGAAGTACGTGAAGAAGACGATCAGCCCGAAGTAGATGGCGATGTGCACCGGGCTGGACTGGTTGATGACGTAGTTCTCGAAGAACCGTCGTACCGCGCCCGTCGAGTCACCCTGCAGCTGGCTGATGAGCTGCGGGAGGTACAGCAGCGAGGAGGCGAAGATGACCGGGATGACACCGGCCTGGTTCACCTTCAGGGGCAGGTACGTCGACGTGCCGCCGTACATCCGGCGACCGACCATGCGCTTCGCGTACTGCACGGGGATGCGCCGCTGCGCCTGCTCGACGTAGACGACCGAGGCGATGACCACCAGCGCCAGCACGCAGACCAGGCCGAAGATCAGGCCACCGCGGGTCTGCAGGATCGACCCGCCCTCGGCGGGGATGCGTGCGGCGATCGAGGTGAAGATCAGCACGGACATGCCGTTGCCGATCCCCTTCTCGGTCAGCAGCTCGCCCAGCCACATGATCACGGCCGTGCCGGCGGTGAGGGCGATGACCAGGACGACGGTGGTCCAGATCGAGTCCGAGGGGATGAGGTCCTGGGCGCAGTTCGGGAACAGCTGGCCGCTGCGGGCCAGGGCGATGATCCCGGTGCTCTGCAGGACCGCGAGCGCGATGGTCAGGTAACGGGTGTACTGGGTCAGCTTCTGCTGTCCCGACTGCCCTTCCTTCTTCAGCTGCTCGAAGCGTGGGATGACCACGACCAACAGCTGCACGATGATGCTGGCCGTGATGTACGGCATGATCCCGAGCGCGAAGATCGACAGTCTCAGCAGCGCCCCACCGGAGAACAGGTTCACCAGCGAGTAGACGTCTCGCTGGTCGGAGGCCTGCGCCTGGTCCAGACAGCTGTTGATGGCCTCGATGGAGACACCGGGACCGGGGACGCTGGCGCCCAGCCGGTACACGGCGATGATAGCCAGGGAGAACAGGATCTTGCGCCGGAGGTCTGGCGTCCGGAACGCCGCGGCGAACGCCTGCAGCACGTGCCCTCCCCGAGTCGGTCGTGTGAGGTTAGCAACGGGCCGGGAGGCCTCGACGGCGGGCTGTCCCCGGAGGGGAGGCTGCCGTGACGTCGGCGACGACGTCCCGGTGGTGCCGGTCTCCGCCGGAGGCGGGGCCGGGCAGCAGACGACCCCCGGGGCGCAGGTGCACCCCGGGGGTCGTCGGCGGTCAGATCTGGGTGGTGCTGCCCCCGGCCGCGGCGATCTTCTCAGCCGCGGAGGCGGAGAAGGCGTGCGCGTGCACGGTGACATTGACACTGCCGAGCTCGCCGGTCCCGAGGACCTTGACGGGCTGGCCGCGCCGCACGGCGCCGACCTCGACCAGCGTGTCCGGGTTGACGGACCCGCCGTTCGGGAACAGCGAGGCGATCTTGTCCAGGTTCACGACCTGGAAGACGACCTTGTTCCGCGGGGTGAAGCCGGAGAGCTTGGGCAGACGCATGAACAGCGGCGTCTGACCACCCTCGAAGCGGGCCGAGACCTGGACACGAGCGCCCGAGCCCTTGGTGCCGCGACCGGCCGTCTTGCCCTTGGAGCCCTCACCACGACCCACGCGGGTCTTCTTGGTGTGGGCGCCCGGGGCGGGACGCAGGTGGTGGACCTTCAGAGTCATCGTCTTCCCCTGCTCAGCTGATCTCTTCGACGGTGACCAGGTGCGGCACCGTCGCGACCATCCCGCGGATCTCGGGACGGTCCTCCTGCACGACGGAGTCGTTGATCCGCTTGAGACCCAGCGAACGCAGCGTCTGGCGCTGGTTCGGCTTGGTCCCGATCGCCGACTTGGTCTGGGTGACCTTGATCTGGCTCACGTCAGGCCCCCTGTCCCGCACGGGCCCGCAGCATGGCGGCCGGCGCGACGTCCTCGAGGGGCAGACCGCGGCGGGCCGCGATCTCCTCGGGACGGACGAGGTCCTTCAGGGCCTGCATCGTGGCGTGCACGATGTTGATCGGGTTCGAGGACCCGAGGCTCTTGGAGAGCACGTCGTGGATCCCGGCACACTCCAGCACGGCACGCACCGGGCCACCGGCGATGACGCCGGTACCCGGGCTGGCCGGCTTGAGCAGCACGACACCGGCCGCCGCCTCACCCTGCACGGGGTGCGGGATGGTGCTGGCGATGCGAGGCACCCGGTAGAAGTGCTTCTTGGCCTCCTCGACGCCCTTGGCGATCGCCGCGGGCACCTCCTTGGCCTTGCCGTAGCCGACACCCACGGTGCCGTCGCCGTCGCCCACGATCACCAGGGCGGTGAAGCTGAAGCGACGACCACCCTTGACGACCTTGGACACACGGTTGATGGCCACGACCCGCTCGAGGAACTGGCTCTTCTCGGCCGGACCGCCGGGGCCGCGGCCCCCGCCGTCACGACGGTCGCGGCGGTCGTTGCCGCCCTGACCGCCCTGGCCGCCCTGTCCGCCGCCGGCGCCACCGGCACCGCCGGCGCCACCGCCGCGTCGCTGTGGTCCTGGCATCAGAGGTCCCTCTCGATCTTCGTGTCAGTCATCAGAAGTCCAGCCCGCCCTCGCGGGCACCGTCGGCCAGCGCCGCGAGGCGGCCGGCGTACCGGTTGCCACCACGGTCGAAGACGACGGCGGTGATCCCCGCGGCCTTGGCGCGGTCGGCCACCAGCGCGCCGACCTGACGGGCGAGGGCGGACTTGTCGCCCGCAGCGCCCTTCAGGCTGGCGTCCATCGTGGAGGCGTGCACCAGGGTGCGCCCCTGGGTGTCGTCCACGACCTGCACGTGCACGTGGCGCGAGCTGCGCTTGACCACCAGGCGCGGACGCTCGGCGGTACCGGCGACGCGCTTGCGGAGCCGGTTGTGTCGGCGCAGTCGCGAGGTGCGACGCGCGGTGCTGGCGTCGGTGCCCACGGGCTTGTGCACCCGGGACGCCTTCTCGTTGGTCTGTGTCTGTGCCATCACTTGCCCGTCTTCCCGACCTTGCGCTTGATGACCTCGCCCTGGTACCGCACGCCCTTGCCCTTGTACGGGTCGGGCTTGCGGAGCTTGCGGATCTTGGCGGAGACCTCGCCAACCAGCTGCTTGTCGATGCCGGCGACCCGGAAACGGGTCGGGGCCTCGACGGTGAAGGTGATCCCCTCGGGGGCCTTGATGAGCACCGGGTGGCTGAAGCCGAGCGCGAACTCGAGGTCCGAGCCGCGGGCCTGCACGCGGTAGCCGACGCCGACGATCTCGAGGGTCTTGGAGTACCCCTCGGTGACGCCGGTGATCATGTTGGCGATCAGAGTGCGGGACAGACCGTGCAGCGCACGGCTCTCACGCTCGTCGTCGGGGCGCTGCACGAGCAGCGCACCGTCGTCGCTCTTCTCGACGAAGATGGGCTGGGCCACCGTGTGGCTCAGTGCGCCCTTGGGGCCCTTCACGTTCACCGTGCGGCCGTCGATCGCGACGTCGACCCCACCGGGCACCGTGACCGGGAGTCGTCCGATCCGTGACATCTCGAGCTCCCCTTACCAGACGTAGGCGAGGACTTCCCCACCCACGCCCTTCTTGTTCGCCTGCTTGTCGGTCAGCAGACCGGTCGAGGTGGAGATGATCGCCACCCCGAGGCCGCCGAGCACCTTGGGCAGTGCGGTGGACTTCGCGTAGACCCGCAGACCGGGCTTCGACACGCGCCGGACACCGGCGATGCTGCGCTCACGGTTGGGGCCGTACTTCAGGTCGACCACCAGCTCCTTGCGGGTCTGGCCGTCCTTCTCGACGTCGTTGACCTTCCAGCCGGCGATGTAGCCCTCCTGCTGGAGGATCTCGGCGACCTTGGTCTTCAGCTTCGACGAGGGCATGGCCGCTGCGTCGTGGTACGCCGAGTTGGCGTTGCGGATCCGCGTGAGCATGTCCGCGATCGGGTCGGTCATCGTCATGTGTCGGTCGTGCCTCTCTCACCGCGGTTCCGCACGCGTCTCGCGCGGGCCTCTCGGCGATCGGTGGTGCAGGGGAGGTGCGGTGCCGTCCGGACGGGTGCCCGGACCGGCTCCGGTGCCGGACCCGCACGAGGCGGGCCCGGCACCGGTCAGGTCACCAGCTGGACTTGGTCACGCCGGGCAGCTCGCCCGCGTGGGCCATCTCCCGGACGCAGATCCGGCACAGGCCGAACTTGCGGAAGACCGCGTGCGGACGACCGCAACGCTGGCAACGGGTGTAACCCCGCACCTTGAACTTGGGCGTACGAGCCGCCTTGTTGACGAGCGCCTTCTTGGCCATGGTGTCTCCTCGTCCCGGGTCAGCGGGTCGTCTGCACGACGGGCCGGCCGGCGAAGGGGAAGCCCAGGAGGCTGAGCAGCTCGCGACCCTCCTCGTCGTTCGTGGCGGTGGTGACCAGCGTGATGTCCATGCCACGCGGGCGGTCGATCCGGTCGACGTCGATCTCGCGGAACATCGACTGCTCGGTCAGGCCGAACGTGTAGTTGCCGTGTCCGTCGAACTGGGTCGAGGACAGGCCACGGAAGTCGCGGATGCGGGGCAGGGCCAGGCTCAGCAGCCGGTCCAGGAACTCCCACATGCGGTCGCCCCGGAGGGTGACCTTCGCGCCGATGGGCATGCCCTCGCGCAGCTTGAACTGGGCGATGGACTTGCGGGCCCGGACGACGGCCGGCTTCTGGCCGGTGATGGCGGTGAGGTCGCGGACCGCACCGTCCATCAGCTTCGCGTCGCGGGTGGCCTCGCCGACGCCCATGTTGACGACGATCTTCGTCAGACCGGGGATCTGCATGACGTTGCTGTAGCCGAACTCGCTCATCAGCGCCGGCGCGATGTCCGAGCGGTAGTGGGCGAGCAGCCGGGGCAGCTCACGGGTGGGTGCACTCATGGTGATCAGAGGTCCTTACCGGAACGCTTCGAGACCCGGATGCTGCGTCCGTCCTCGTCCTTGCGGTGGCCGATGCGGGTCGGGGTGCCATCGGAGTCGATGACCATCACGTTGCTCACGTGGATGGCGGCCTCCTGCGTCACGATCCCGCCCGACTGGGCGCCGCGCTGACTGGTGCTCACGCGGGTGTGCTTCTTGACGCGGCCGATGCCCTCCACGAGCACCTTGCCGGTCTTGGGGAAGGCGGCGATGACGCGGCCCTTCGCCCCCTTGTCCTTGCCGGACAGGACGACGACCTGGTCGCCCTTCTTGACCTTGAGAGACGGGGTCTTCTCAGCCATGGTCACAACACCTCCGGGGCGAGCGAGATGATCCGCATGAAGCGCTTGTCGCGAAGCTCACGACCGACGGGCCCGAAGATGCGGGTCCCACGCGGGTCGCCGCTGTCGCGGATGATGACGGCTGCGTTCTCGTCGAACCGGATGTACGAGCCGTCGGGACGACGACGCTCCTTCACGGTCCGGACGATGACGGCCTTGACGACGTCGCCCTTCTTGACGCCTGCGCCCGGGAGGGCGTCCTTCACGGTGCCGACGATCACGTCGCCGATGCCCGCGTAGCGCCTACCCGAGCCGCCGAGAACACGGATGCACAAGATCTCCTTGGCACCGGTGTTGTCGGCGACGCGCAGTCGCGACTCCTGCTGGATCACAGCTCTGCTCCTGAATCTGTCTGCTCGGTGACCGCCGGGTCCTGGTGGTGAAGCGGCGGTCGGGACTCACGTGCGACAGCCGGCGGCTCTCGCCGCCGGCCGTCAGGTCCCGGATGGGGCACACCCTCGGGTGCGCCAGTCGTCCAGAGTACGCGCGGCCACTCCCCCGGTCATCACCGGGGTCGTGGCCGCGACGGACTGGTTCTTACTTGGCCTTCTCCACGACGGACACCAGGCGCCAGCGCTTGGTGGCCGAGGTGGGGCGCGTCTCCATGATCTGGACACGGTCGCCGATGCCGGCGGTGTTCGCCTCGTCGTGCGCCTTGAGCTTGCTGGTACGGCGCAGCACCTTGCCGTAGAGCGCGTGCTTCACGCGGTCCTCGACCTCGACGACGATGGTCTTGTCCATCTTGTCACTGACGACCAGGCCCTCACGGACCTTGCGGTAGCCGCGCCCGGCCAGGCCGGGACCCGAGGCGACGGCCTCGTTGGTGGTCTCGCTCATGCCACACCCTCGCTCGGTGCGACCGACAGACCCAGCTCGCGCTCGCGCATGATCGTGTAGATCCGGGCGATGTCGCGGCGGACGGTCTGCAGTCGCCGGTTGTTGTCCAGCTGGCCGGTGGCCACCTGGAACCTCAGGTTGAACAGCTCTTCCCTCGACTCACGCAGACGCGTGGCGAGCTCGTCCACCGAGAGCTCACGGAGCTCCGGGGCAGTGAGGCCGGCAGCCATCACACCTCTCCTTCACGGGTGATGAAGCGGCACTTCATGGGGAGCTTGTGGATGGCGCGGCGCATCGCCTCGCGGGCGATGGGCTCGTCGACACCGGACAGCTCGAACATGATGCGGCCGGGCTTCACGTTGGCGACCCACCACTCGGGCGAGCCCTTGCCCGAACCCATGCGGGTCTCGGCGGGCTTCTTCGTCAGCGGACGGTCCGGGTAGATGGAGATCCAGACCTTGCCGCCACGCTTGATGTGGCGGGTCATGGCGATACGAGCGGACTCGATCTGACGGTTCGTCACGTAGGCGGGCTCGAGAGCCTGGATCGCGTACTCGCCGAAGTTGATCGCGGTGCCGCCCTTGGCCCGACCAGTGCGGTCGGGACGGTGCTGCTTGCGGTGCTTGACGCGACGCGGGATCAGCATCTGTCAGCCCTCCGTGGTCTCGGCACCCGCGGCCTGCGCGGTCGCGGTGCCCTCGGCGCCGACGGCCTCGCCGACGCTCTGCGCGGGAGCGGCCTCGACCGTGGGCTCCACCGTGGTGACGGCGGCGTCCTCGGCGGGCTGCTCAGGGGCACCGGTGCCCGGGGCGGCCGCAGCGCGGCCGGCCTCGGTGCCACCGGCGGTGGTGCCGGTCGAACCCGACCGGCGCGGACGCTGGGCCCGCTCGCGACGCTCCTGGCGCTGGGCCAGGGCCTGCAGGGCCTCGCGCTCGGCACGGGAGCCGCTCGCGTCACCCTTGTAGATCCAGACCTTGACGCCGATCCGTCCGAAGGTCGTGCGGGCCTCGTAGATGCCGTAGTCGATGTTCGCGCGCAGCGTGTGCAGCGGCACACGACCCTCGCGGTAGAACTCCGACCGGCTCATCTCCGTGCCACCCAGACGCCCGGAGCACTGGACCCGGATGCCCTTGACCTGCGGGCTGCGCTGGGCCGACTGCATGGCCTTGCGCATCGCACGACGGAAGCTGACACGGCTGGAGAGCTGCTCGGCGACGCCCTGGGCGACCAGCTGCGCGTCGGACTCGGGGTTCTTCACCTCGAGGATGTTCAGCTGCACCTGCTTGCCGGTGAGCTTCTCCAGCTCGCCGCGGATGCGGTCGGCCTCGGCGCCACGACGCCCGATGACGATGCCCGGGCGGGCGGTGTGGATGTCGACGCGGACGCGGTCACGGGTGCGCTCGATCTCGACCTTCGAGATGCCAGCGCGCTCCATGCCCTTGCCCATCAGCTTGCGGATGGCGACGTCTTCCTTGACGTACTCCGCGTACTGCTTGTCGGCGAACCAGCGGGACTTGTAGTCCGTGGTGATGCCCAGGCGGAACCCGTGCGGGTTGACCTTCTGACCCACTAGCGGGTCCCTCCCTTCGAGTTGGACTGCGTCGGCTGCCCGGTCTGGGTGGCCGGGCCGGTCTGGCCGGTCTGACGGCGGGCCTTGCGGGACCGCAGGGCCAGCTCGGCGCTCGAGGCGACCTCACTGACCTCGACGGTGATGTGCGCGGTCCGCTTGTTGATGCGGAAGGCGCGACCCTGGGCCCGCGGACGGATCCGCTTGAGCGTCGGGCCCTCGTCGACGTAGGCGGCGCTGACGACCAGCGCGGCCGGGTCGAGCTGCAGGTTGTGCTCGGCGTTGGCCACCGCCGAGGCGACGACCTTGGCCACGGGCTCGCTGGCCGTCTGCGGGGCGAAGCGCAGCAGCGCGAGCGCCTCGTCTGTGGGCAGGTAGCGGATCATGTCGATCACGCGACGCGCCTTCATCGGGGTGACGCGGACGAACCGGGCCGTGGCCCGGGCGACCGGTGCGTCGGTCCCCAGCTGGGAAGTCATCTCAGGTTCTCCTCGTCCGCTCAGCCGCGCCGCGACCGGCGGTCGTCCTTGACGTGCCCGCGGAAGGTGCGGGTGGGCGCGAACTCGCCGAGCTTGTGCCCGACCATCGCCTCGGTCACGAAGACCGGGACGTGCTTGCGCCCGTCGTGCACGGCCATGGTGTGGCCGAGCATGTCGGGGATGATCGTCGAACGCCGCGACCAGGTGCGGATGACGTTCTTGGTGCCCTTCTCGTTCTGGGCGTCCACCTTGGCGAGCAGGTGGTCATCGACGAACGGGCCCTTCTTCAGGCTGCGTGGCATTGTCTGTCGGCTCCTCTACCCGCTCAGCGCTTCTTGTTCGCGCGCCGGCGGCGCACGATCATCGCGTCGGAGGCCTTGCGCTTGCGCGTACGGCCCTCCGGCTTGCCCTTGGGGTTGACCGGGTGGCGTCCACCGGAGGTCTTCCCCTCACCACCACCGTGCGGGTGGTCGACCGGGTTCATGGCGACACCACGGACGGTGGGGCGCTTGCCCTTCCACCGCATGCGGCCAGCCTTGCCCCAGTTGATGTTCGACTGCTCGGCGTTGCCGACCTCGCCGATGGAGGCGCGGCAGCGGACGTCCACGTTGCGGATCTCGCCCGAGGGCATCCGCAGCTGGGCGAAGCGGCCCTCGCGGGCCACCAGCTGGACGCTCGTGCCGGCCGAGCGGGCGATCTTGGCCCCGCCACCGGGACGCAGCTCGATGGCGTGGACCACGGTGCCGACCGGGATGTTGCGCAGCGGCAGGTTGTTGCCGGGCTTGATGTCGGCGTTGGGGCCGCACTCGACCAGGTCGCCCTGCTTGAGCTTCGCCGGGGCGATGATGTAGCGCTTCTCGCCGTCTGCGAAGTGCAGCAGCGCGATGCGCGAGGTGCGGTTCGGGTCGTACTCGATGTGCGCGACCTTGGCCGGCACACCGTCCTTGTCGGCCCGACGGAAGTCGATGAGGCGGTAGGCACGCTTGTGCCCGCCACCCTGGTGACGCGCGGTGACGCGGCCGTGGACGTTGCGGCCGCCCCGGCCGTGCAGCGGGCGGACCAGCGACTTCTCGGGGTGGTCGCGGGTGACCTCGGCGAAGTCGGCGACGGACGAGCCGCGGCGGCCCGGCGTCGTCGGCTTGTACTTACGGATGGCCATGGTTCCTACTCAGTCCCTGTCTGGTCTCGGTGCAGTCGCTGGTCCGCGGACGCCGTCAGGCGCCCGGGCCGCCGAACAGCTCGATGCGGTCGCCAGGGGCGACGGAGACGATGGCGCGCTTGGTGTCCTTGCGCTTGCCCATCACAGCGCCCTTGGAGCGCTTCCGCTTGCCCTGCCGGTTGATCGTGTTGACGGCGAGGACCTTCACGTTGAAGACCTGCTGCACAGCGATCTTGATCTGCGTCTTGTTCGCGTCCGGGCGGACGATGAACGTGTACTTGTTCTCGTCGAGCAGCCCGTAGCTCTTCTCCGAGATGACCGGGGACAGCAGGACGTCCCGGGGGTCGCGGACGCTCATGCCTTCTCCTCGGTGGTCGCGGGTGCCATGGACGGCACCTCGCTGTCGATCTCGTGGGTCTCGAGGTCGGGCAGCTCGGAGCTGCTCGCGCGGCCCCGTCCGCCCTTGGCGGGACCGGCCACGTACTCGGCGAGTGCGGTCTCGGTGAAGACCACCTCGTCGGCACACAGCACGTCGTAGGTGTTCAGCTGGCCGGCCTCGATGAGGTGCACGTGCGGCACGTTGCGCAGGCTCACCCAGTTGAGGACGTCGTCGCGGTCGAGCACGACGAGCACCCGCTTGGCGGTGCTGATCGTGTTCAGCGCGGCCAGAGCGGCCTTGGTCGAGGGCGCGTCACCCTCGACGAACGCGGACACGACGTGCACGCGGTCCTCACGGGCCCGGTCGGAGAGGGCACCGCGCAGGGCGGCGGCCTTCATCTTCTTGGGGGTCTTCTGGTCGTAGTTGCGCGGCTGCGGGCCGTGCGACACACCACCACCCTCGAACTGCGGGGCGCGCAACGAGCCCTGACGGGCGCGGCCGGTGCCCTTCTGGCGGTACGGCTTGGCACCGGTACCACTGACCTGGGCGCGGGTCTTCGTCGCGTGCGTGCCCTGGCGGGCGGCAGCCAGCTGGGCCACCACCACCTGGTGCATCAGCGAGACGTTGGCGTTGGCGTCGAAGAGCGCGCCCGGCAGCGTGGCCGTGCCCGACTTCTCGCCGGCCGGCGTCCGGACGTCGACGGTCCGATCGGTCCGCTCGGTCGTCGTGATGGTCACTTCGCGTCACTCCCCACGGCGCCGCCCTTGACCGCGGAGCGGACGAGCAGCAACCCACCGCGCGGGCCCGGGACGGCGCCCTTGATCAGGACCAGTCCCTTCTCCGCGTCCACCTTGTGCACCTTGAGGGACAGGGTGGTCGTGGTGACCGCACCCATCCGACCGGCCATGCGCATGCCCTTGAAGACACGACCCGGGGTGGCACAGCCACCGATCGAGCCGGGCGACCGGTGCTTGCGCTGGACGCCGTGTCCTGCGCCCAGGCCCTTGAACCCGTGGCGCTTCATGACACCGGCGGTGCCCTTGCCCTTGCTCTTGCCGATCACGTCGACCGTCGCCAGACCGGCGAGGACGTCAGCGGTCAGCTCCTGGCCGACCGTGTAGTCAGCAGCGTCCTTCGTGCGCAGCTCGACCAGGTGCCGTCGCGGCGTGACGCCCGCCTTGGCGAAGTGCCCGCCTTCGGGCTTGTTCACCTTGCGGGGGTCGATCGCGCCGAACCCGATCTGGACGGCCGAGTAGCCGTCCACCTCGGGCGTGCGCACCTGGGTGACCACGCACGGGCCCGCCTTGACCACGGTGACCGGCACGATGCGGTTGTTCTCGTCGAAGACCTGGGTCATCCCCAGCTTCTCGCCGAGGAGACCACGGAATGTGCTCGCCATTGTCTCGGTGCCCCTACTGGATGTTGACGTCGACCGAGGCCGGCAGGTCGATGCGCATGAGCGCGTCGACCGTCTTCGGCGTCGGGTCGAGGATGTCGATGAGCCGCTTGTGCGTACGCATCTCGAAGTGCTCGCGCGAGTCCTTGTACTTGTGCGGCGAGCGGATGACGCAGTACACGTTCTTCTCGGTCGGCAGCGGCACCGGGCCGACGACGCGCGCTCCGGTCTTCGTCACCGTGTCCACGATGCGACGCGCCGAGGCATCGATGGCCTCGTGGTCGTATGCCTTCAGCCGGATGCGGATCTTCTGTCCCGCCATCGCCTTGTCTCGCTCCTGCCGATCGGGTGTTGCTGGAAGACGTACTGGGTCGGTTGACCCGGGGGTTCCCGGGACGACCCGGGGTGGTGGGTGGCGGCCAGTCGGGGCCGCCACCCACCGGGGGACTACTGGTTGATCTTCACGACCCGGCCGGCGCCGACGGTGCGGCCACCCTCGCGGATGGCGAAGCGCAGGCCCTCCTCCATGGCGATCGGCTGGATCAGCTCGACCGACATCTCGGTGTTGTCGCCGGGCATGACCATCTCGGTGCCCGAGGGCAGCGTGACCACGCCGGTGACGTCCGTCGTCCGGAAGTAGAACTGGGGACGGTAGTTGTTGAAGAACGGCGTGTGACGACCGCCCTCGTCCTTCGAGAGGATGTAGACCGAACCCTCGAAGTTGGTGTGCGGGGTGATCGAGCCGGGCTTGACGACGACCTGGCCGCGCTCGACGTCCTCGCGCTTGATGCCACGCAGCAGCAGGCCCACGTTGTCGCCGGCCTGGCCCTGGTCGAGCAGCTTGCGGAACATCTCGACGCCGGTGACGGTCGTCTTCGACGAGGTCGGGCGGATGCCGACGATCTCGATCTCCTCGGAGACCTTGACGATGCCGCGCTCCACACGACCGGTCACGACGGTGCCGCGGCCGGTGATGGTGAAGACGTCCTCGACGGGCATGAGGAACGGCTTGTCGATCTCACGCTCGGGCTCGGGGATGGAGCTGTCGACAGCGTCCATGAGCTCCATGAGCTTGTCGCCCCACTCGGCGTCGCCCTCGAGCGCCTTCAGCGCCGAGACGCGCACGACCGGGAGGTCGTCGCCCGGGAACTCGTACTCGGAGAGCAGCTCGCGGACCTCGAGCTCGACGAGCTCCAGGATCTCCTCGTCGTCGACCATGTCGGACTTGTTCAGCGCGACGACGATGTAGGGGACACCCACCTGGCGGGCCAGGAGCACGTGCTCCTTGGTCTGCGGCATGGGGCCGTCGGTCGCCGCGACCACCAGGATCGCGCCGTCCATCTGCGCGGCACCGGTGATCATGTTCTTGATGTAGTCGGCGTGCCCGGGGCAGTCGACGTGCGCGTAGTGGCGGTTCTCGGTCTGGTACTCGACGTGGGCGATGGAGATCGTGATCCCACGCGCCTTCTCCTCGGGCGCCTTGTCGATCTGATCGAACGCAGACGCCTCGTTGAGGTTCGGGTACTTGTCGTGCAGGACCTTGGTGATCGCCGCGGTGAGCGTCGTCTTCCCGTGGTCGATGTGCCCGATGGTGCCGATGTTGACGTGCGGCTTGGTCCGCTCGAACTTGGCCTTGGCCACTGGGTTCCTCTCTGAAGTGTGATTCGCAGTCAGCTGCTGAGTCTGGGGTGCGGGCGGGCGCCCGCTGGGTCGGGCCGCCTAGGAGCTGCGGCCCGGCCCGGTCACTCTCCGGTCGCCTTGGCGATGATCTCCTTGGCGACGTTCGACGGGACCTCAGCGTAGGTGTCGAACACCATGGTGTAGCTCGCCCGTCCCTGGGTGCGGCTGCGCAGGTCTCCCACGTAGCCGAACATCTCCGACAGCGGGACCAGGGCCTTGACGACGCGGGCGCCGGAACGCTCCTCCATCGCCTGGATGGTGCCGCGGCGGGAGTTGAGGTCGCCGATGACGTCGCCCATGTTCTCCTCGGGCGTGACGACCTCGACGGCCATCATCGGCTCGAGCAGCGCGGGGTTGGCCTTGCGGGCCGCCTCCTTGAAGGCGATCGACCCGGCGATCTTGAAGGCCATCTCCGAGGAGTCGACCTCGTGGTACGCGCCGTCGAGCAGCGTGGCCTTGACCCCGACCATGGGGTAGCCGGCGAGGATGCCGTACTGCATGGCGTCCTGCATGCCGGCGTCCACCGAGGGGATGTACTCCCGGGGGATGCGGCCACCGGTGACCTTGTTCTCGAACTCGTAGGTCGCCGAGTCACCGCTCATGACGAGGGGCTGCAGGGCGATCTGCACCTTCGCGAACTGGCCGGAACCACCGGTCTGCTTCTTGTGCGTGTAGTCGTAGCGCTCGACCGTGCCGCGGATGGTCTCGCGGTAGGCGACCTGGGGCTTGCCCACGTTGGCCTCGACGTTGAACTCACGCCGCATGCGGTCGACCAGGATCTCCAGGTGGAGCTCGCCCATGCCGGAGATGACCGTCTGACCGGTCTCCTCGTCCAGGCGGACCTGGAACGTGGGGTCCTCCTCGGCGAGCTTCTGGATCGCCGTGCCCAGCTTCTCCTGGTCGCTCTTGGTCTTCGGCTCGATGGCCACCGAGATGACCGGCGCGGGGAAGGTCATCGACTCGAGGATGACGGGCTTCTGCGGGTCGCAGAGGGTGTCACCGGTGGTCGTGCCCTTCATGCCGTTGACGGCGACGATCTCGCCGGCGCCGACGCCCGCACGCTCTTCGCGCTTGTTGGCGTGCATCTGGTAGATCTTGCCGACCCGCTCCTTGCGGTCCTTGGTGCTGTTCAGCACCGGGGACCCGGCGTCGAGGCGCCCGGAGTACACGCGGATGTAGGTCAG
Organism: Klenkia sp. AC732; assembly: GCF_979256525.1. NCBI lineage: Bacteria > Bacillati > Actinomycetota > Actinomycetes > Geodermatophilales > Geodermatophilaceae > Klenkia > Klenkia sp. AC732. The sequence continues at coordinate 50,859 of NZ_CEEDOS010000021.1, forward strand.
CTTGCCCAGGTGCTGGTCGGTCTGGATCTTGAAGGCCAGAGCCGAGAAGGGCTCGGTCTCGTCGGCGTGACGCAGGACCTCGGTCTCGCCGTCCAGCGCGGTGCCGACGATCGCCTCGACGTCCAGCGGGCTGGGGAGGTAGTCGGTGACGGCGTCGAGCATGGGCTGGACGCCCTTGTTCTTGAACGCCGAGCCGGTGACGACCGGGTTGACCTCGCCGGCGATGGTGGACTTCCGGATCGCGGCCTTGAGGGTCGCGACGGAGATCTCCTCACCACCGAGGTAGGACTCCATGATGTCGTCGTGGAAGTCGGCCAGGTTCTCGAGGAACTTGGTCCGGTACTCGGCGGCCTGGTCGGCCAGCTCCGCCGGGATCTCCTCGACGGCGTAGTCCTCACCGAGCTTGGTCTCACCACGCCACGTGAGAGCGCGCATCTCGACCAGGTCGACGACACCGATGAAGTCGCCCTCGGCACCGATCGGGATCTGCAGGACCAGCGGGTTGGCGGCGAGCCGCTCCACCATCATGTCGACGCAGCGGAAGAAGTTCGCACCGGTGCGGTCGAGCTTGTTGACGAAGCACATGCGCGGGACGCCGTACTTCTCGGCCTGACGCCACACCTGCTCGGTCTGCGGCTCGACACCGGCGACACCGTCGTAGACGGCGACGGCACCGTCGAGCACGCGGAGCGAACGCTCCACCTCGACGGTGAAGTCGACGTGCCCGGGGGTGTCGATGATGTTGATGTCGAAGCCGTTCCAGGTGCACTTCGTCGCGGCGGACGTGATGGTGATGCCGCGCTCCTGCTCCTGCTCCATCCAGTCCATGGTGGCCGCGCCGTCGTGGACCTCACCGATCTTGTAGTTGATCCCGGTGTAGAAGAGGATCCGCTCGGTGGTGGTGGTCTTGCCGGCGTCGATGTGCGCCATGATCCCGATGTTCCGGGTCTTAACGAGGTCGGCCATGGGTGTTCCTCCTGCTCTGGGTCCTGATCGCGGGGCCCGGGGGTCTGCCCGGGGGCGCCGCGGGGTGGCGGCTGGTGGCGCTGGTGGGTGTCACCAGCCGCCGGTGGTCACCAGCGGTAGTGCGCGAAGGCCTTGTTCGACTCGGCCATCTTGTGCGTGTCCTCGCGGCGCTTGACCGCGGCACCGAGGCCGTTGCTGGCGTCGAGCAGCTCGTTCATGAGGCGCTCGGTCATGGTCTTCTCACGACGCGAGCGGCTGTACTGGATGAGCCACCGCAGGCCCAGGGTGGTGCTGCGCGAGGGACGGACCTCGATCGGCACCTGGTACGTGGCGCCACCGACGCGGCGGCTGCGCACCTCGAGGGCGGGCTTCACGTTGTCCAGCGCACGCTTGAGGGTCACGACCGGGTCCGTGTCGTTCTTGGCCCGGACGCCCTCGAGGGCGCCGTAGACGATCGCCTCGGCGATGGAGCGCTTGCCGTCGACGAGCACCTTGTTGACGAGCTGGGTGACCAGCTGCGACTGGTACACCGGGTCGACGACGAGCGGACGCTTCGGCGCGGGGCCCTTGCGCGGCATTAGCTCTTCTCCTTCTTCGCGCCGTACCGGCTGCGAGCCTGCTTGCGACCGCGGACCGCCTGGGTGTCCAGGGAGCCACGGATGATCTTGTAACGGACGCCGGGGAGGTCCTTCACTCGGCCACCACGCACGAGCACCATGGAGTGCTCCTGCAGGTTGTGACCGACACCGGGGATGTACGCGGTGACCTCGACGCCACTGGTCAGCCGGACGCGAGCGACCTTGCGCAGCGCCGAGTTCGGCTTCTTCGGCGTCGTCGTGTAGACGCGCGTGCACACGCCGCGGCGCTGAGGGGATCCCTTCAACGCCGGGGTCTTGGTCTTCTCGACCTTGTCCTCGCGGCCCTTGCGGACCAGCTGCTGGATCGTGGGCATGGGTGGCCTTGATCTCCTGCCTGCGCTGGGTCGTGCTGTGGATGAGTGCGGTGCTGAGTGCCGTGGTGCCTGGGTCTCACTGGTGCTGCTCCCGGGTCCGCCCAGGCCTGTCGTCCGACCCCCGCACTCGGGCGTGTCGCCTCGTGCGTGGATCGGCCAGCGGGTGAGCCGGACTCGGTCGCCCCTCGCGCCTGGTGCACCGGGCAGTCAGTCCGCGGCGTGAGCCAGCGGGCTGGAACCCCTTGTGACCAGGCGGTCCGAGGACCGACCGGGCACACAGGTGCGCCGCGAACGGGAGCAGTCCCAGGTCTCCCTGGGCACGGCTGACCACGATACCCGGGCGGGTGGACCCGGTCAAAGCCGGGTCCGTCACGCCTGCGCTGGGCACCGTGACCGACGTCGTGCACCACCGGTACCCGGAGGCCGGACGTGGTGCAGACGACGGTCCCTGGGTGCCCGGCCACTGCGAGGGGGGACCCCGGGCAGCGGCCGGCCGGGACCAAACCAGAGGCGACGATACCCGGCCCCCGGCCCCGTGTCAGGTGACGCGACCGCCGGGCCGCCCGATCGCTCCTGTCAGACCCTCCCCCTACCGTCGGGAGTCGAACGGTCACACCGGCCCGGGACCCACCCGGCTGGACCGCCCCCAGGAGGCCACCGTGCACGTCGACTCCGCCCGCGAGCTGAAGGCCCTGCTGTCCCGCCGGCTCTCCGAGGCGCCTCCCGGGTCGGTGGTGGCCAGTGGCGTCCCCTCGGGCTCGGACTGGAGCGGCGTGGCGCTCGGGCTGACCCCCGTCGGGCCGGGCCAGGTGCACCTCGCGGTCCGGCTGGTGGCCGAGACCGACGCGGCCCGCGTGCTCGAGGGGCTCGGCGAGGCTGCACGCAGCGAGGTCGACGTCCGGGTGATCGGCCCCGTCCGCCCCCTCACCTCCCCCACACCCGAGCAGCTGCAACGCCGCACCCGCCCGCTGGTGCCGGGTCTGTCGATCGCCCAGCGGGACGTGACGGCCGGGACGCTGGGAGGCTTCGTGCGTCGCGCCGGGGCGGGCGGGCTGCTCGTGCTGTCCAACAACCACGTGCTGGCCGACAGCGACCTGGCCACCGTCGGGGACCCGGTCCTGCAGCCCGGGCCGGCGGACGGCGGCACCGCACAGGACCGTGTCGGCGTGCTCACGGCCGCCCAGCGCTTCTCGGCCACCGGCAACCTCGTGGACGCCGCGGTCGCCGCCCTCGACGACGGGGTGGACGCCGACCCGGCCGGCTACCCGGGTGGCCCGCTGCTGGGCATCGTCGCCGCCGCGCTGGACGTGGACCCCGACGAGGACGTCGAGAAGGTCGGCCGGACCACCGGCCACACCCACGGCCGGATCACCGCCGTCGAGGTCGACGGGGTCGGCGTGCAGTACGACGAAGGCGTCTACACCTTCGACGACCAGATCGAGATCGAGGGCCGCACCGGCTCCTTCAGCGAGGGCGGTGACTCCGGCTCGGTCATCTGGCGCAGCCGGGACCGGGCCGCGCTGGGCCTGCTGTTCGCCGGCTCGACGACGGGTGGGGCCAACGGCGGGGGCGTCACCTTCGCCAACCCGCTGGCCACCGTCCTGGACGTGCTGGGGCTGGAGTGGGTCGCCGGCTGACCCGTCCAGCCGGGTGAGGTCTGGGCAGGACCGCTTCCCGGGTGGACCATGGGTGCATGACCGCTGCCCACCCGGACCGCTCGGCCGCCCGTGCGGCCAAGACCGAGCTCGCTGCACGGCTGGCGGCCGAACCCGGCGTCGTGGGCGTGGGGCTGGCACGGCGGGACACCGAGTACGTGGTCCGCGTCGACCTGACCGACAGCGGTGCGGGCTCGCGCGTACCGGGGACGGTCTCGGGCGTCAGGGTCGTCACCCAGGTGATCGGCGGCGTCCGGGCCCTGCCCGCGACCTGACCCCGCTCCCCCGACACCCGCCGTCCACCACACCCGCTCCACCAGCCCACGCACTCCGCGACACCCGCTCCTGCATGAGCTCGCCGCCGGGAGGAGGCGCGTGTCACAGTGCCGGCAGACGGCGATCGTCGCCGCCGGCGAGGGGGCACACGTGCGCATCGGCATCCAGGCGGCCTACGCAGGGGACTTCCGGCAGACCGCGAGCGAGATCGCCGACCTCGAGCAGGTCGGCCTCGACGTGGCGGTCTGCGCGGAGGTGTACACCTTCGACGCGGTCAGCCAGCTCGGCTACCTCGCCGCGGTCACCGAGCGGGTCGAGCTGATGAGCGGGATCCTCCCCCTGTACAGCCGGACCCCGGCGCTGACGGCGATGACCGCGGCCGGCCTGGACTTCGTGTCCGGTGGCCGGTTCACCCTGGGTCTGGGCGCCTCGGGGCCGCAGGTCGTCGAGGGCTGGCACGGCGTCCCCTACGACGCACCGCTGGCCCGCACGCGCGAGCTGGTGGAGATCTGCCGGCAGGTGTGGCGCCGCGAGAAGCTGGAGCACGCCGGCCCCAAGTACACCGTTCCCCTGCCCGCGGACCAAGGCACCGGCCTGGGCAAGGCGCTCAAGCTGATCAACACCCCGGTCCGGGAGCGCATCCCGGTCATGCTGGCCGCGATCGGCCCCAAGAACGTCGAGCTGGCCGCGGAGATCGCCGAGGTCTGGGAACCCATCTGGTTCCACCCCGAGCGCGCAGCGGACGTCTGGGGGGACGCGCTGACCGCCGGGCGGGCCCGTCGCGACCCCGCCCTCGGCGAGCTGGGCATCGTGGCCGGTGTCCCGGTGGCCATCGGCGAGCACGTCGACCACCTGCTGGACGCCGTCCGTCCGGCCCTGGCCCTCTACGTCGGCGGGATGGGTGCCAGGGGGAAGAACTTCTACAACGACCTCGCCGTCCGCTACGGGTACGCCGAGGCCGCCGCGACCGTGCAGGACCTCTACCTGTCCGGCCGGAAGGACGAGGCGGCGGCCGCACTGCCCGAGGACCTGGTCCGGGCGGTGTCACTGGTCGGGCCGGAGTCCTGGGTGGCCGAGCGGATCGCCGCCTTCGCCGAGGCCGGGGTCACGGTGCTGACCTGCCAGCCGCTGGACGACAGCCGGGAGGGTCGGCGGGCGACCGTCGAGACCATGGCCCGGCTCTGCCACTGACCGGCCGGTGTTGCGTCACGTGACGCTCACGCGGGCGACCCCGGACGCAGAGAGGCCCCGCAGACCGGGTGGTCTGCGGGGCCTCTCCCACGTGCTGGGTCAGGCTCCCTGACGGGAGCCTGCCGTCAGCTCCGCCAGTCGTACTCCTCCAGGCGCACGGCCTCACCGGTGCCGGAGCCGAAGACGTCCGGGCTGTAGTACTGCCCGTCGTCGTAGCCCGCCATCGTGTAGACCGCGGCGCGGGCCTCCTCGGTGGGCTCGACCGTGATGTTGCGGTAGCGGCTGATCCCGGTGCCGGCCGGGATGAGCTTGCCGATGATCACGTTCTCCTTGAGCCCGAGCAGGCTGTCGCTCTTGCCCTGGATCGCGGCGTCGGTGAGCACCTTGGTCGTCTCCTGGAAGGAGGCGGCGGACAGCCACGACTCCGTCGCCAGCGACGCCTTGGTGATCCCCATGAGGACCGGACGGGCCGAGGCCGGCTCGCCGCCCTCGGACACCACCCGACGGTTCTCGGTCTCGAAGAGCGTCCGCTCGACGAGGGCACCGGGCAGGAACTCGGTGGCACCCGAGTCGATGATGGTCACCCGCTTCAGCATCTGGCGGATGATCACCTCGATGTGCTTGTCGTGGATCGACACGCCCTGGCTGCGGTAGACCTCCTGGACCTCGCGCACCAGGTGCAGCTGCACCTCGCGCGGGCCCATGATCCGGAGCACCTCGTGCGGGTCGACAGCACCCTCGGTCAGCTGCTCGCCGACCTCGACGTGGCCGCCGTCCTCGACCCGCAGCCGCGAACGACGCGACAGCTTCTCGTAGACGACGTCGTCGGAGCCGTCATCGGGGGTGATGGTGAGCTTGCGGAACTGCTCGCCGTCCTCGATGGAGACCCGGCCGGCCAGCTCGGCGATCGGGGCCTTGCCCTTGGGGACACGGGCCTCGAAGAGCTCGACGATGCGGGGCAGACCGTGGGTGATGTCGTCACCGGCCACACCACCGGTGTGGAAGGTGCGCATCGTCAGCTGCGTGCCGGGCTCGCCGATCGACTGGGCGGCGATGATGCCGACCGCCTCGCCGACGTCCACGAGCTTGCCGGTCGCCAGCGACCGGCCGTAGCAGGTGGCGCAGGTGCCCAGCAGCGACTCGCAGGTCAGCACGCAGCGGACCTTGACCTCGCTGATGCCGGCGTCGACCAGCTCGGCGATGAGGACGTCGCCCAGGTCGGAGCCGGCCGTCGCGACGACCGTCCCGTCCGAGGCCTCGACGTCCGCAGCCAGGGCGCGGGCGTAGACGCTGGTCTCCACGTGGGCGTCACGGGTGACCGTGCCGTCGACGACGGTGCCGATCGGCATGAGCACGCCGCGCTCGGTCCCGCAGTCCTCCTCGCGGATGATGACGTCCTGCGACACGTCCACCAGACGACGGGTGAGGTACCCGGAGTCGGCGGTGCGCAGCGCGGTGTCGGCCAGGCCCTTGCGGGCGCCGTGGGTGGAGATGAAGTACTCCAGCACGGACAGACCCTCGCGGAAGTTCGCCTTGATGGGCCGCGGGATGATCTCGCCCTTGGGGTTGGCGACGAGACCACGCATGCCGGCGATCTGGCTGATCTGCATCATGTTGCCTCGGGCACCCGAGTTGACCATGACCCAGACGGGGTTGGTGGTGGGGAAGTTGTCCACCATCGCCTGGCTGACCTCGGCGCGGGCCCGGGTCCAGATCTCGATGAGCTCGGCACGACGCTCGGAGTCGGTGATGACGCCGCGCTCGTACTGCTTCTCGATCTTGCGGGCCTCGTCCTCGTGACGCTCGAGGATGGCCGCCTTGGCCGGCGGGGTCACGACGTCGTCGATGGCGATCGTGATGCCCGCGCGGGTGGCCCAGTGGAACCCGGCCGCCTTGAGGGCGTCCAGCGTCGCCGCGACCTGCACCTTGGGGTAGCGCTCGGCGAGGTCGTTGACGATCGCCCCGAGCTCCTTCTTCGGCACCTGGTAGTTGACGAAGCGGTAGTCCTCGGGGAGCGCCTCGTTGAACAGCACCCGGCCCAGGCTGGTGTGCACCAGCGCGGGCTGACCCGGCTCCCAGCCCTCGGGGGCCTCCCACGCGTCGTTCTTCGGGCCGTTGTCGACGCCGAAGACCTCCGCGAGGCGGATCCAGACGCGCTCCTGGATGCCGAGGGCACCACGGTCGTAGGCCATGACGGCCTCGGACGTGGAGGAGTAGGCCTCCTTGAGCTCACCCTCGGCCGGCTCGTGGCCGGACGCCTTCAGGGTGGTCAGGTGGTAGAGCCCCAGCACCATGTCCTGGGTGGGCGCGGTGATCGGACGACCGTCGGCCGGGCTCAGGATGTTGTTCGAGCTCAGCATCAGGATCCGGGCCTCGGCCTGCGCCTCGGCCGACAGCGGCAGGTGCACCGCCATCTGGTCACCGTCGAAGTCCGCGTTGAACGCGGTGCACACGAGCGGGTGGATCTGGATGGCCTTGCCCTCGACCAGCTGGGGCTCGAAGGCCTGGATGCCCAGACGGTGCAGCGTCGGTGCACGGTTGAGCAGCACCGGGTGCTCGGTGATGACCTCTTCCAGCACGTCCCACACGACCGGGCGCGCACGCTCGACCATCCGCTTGGCCGACTTGATGTTCTGGGCGTGGTTGAGGTCCACGAGCCGCTTCATCACGAAGGGCTTGAAGAGCTCCAGCGCCATCTGCTTGGGCAGACCGCACTGGTGCAGCTTCAGCTGCGGGCCGACGACGATGACCGAACGACCGGAGTAGTCGACGCGCTTGCCCAGCAGGTTCTGGCGGAACCGGCCCTGCTTGCCCTTGAGCAGGTCGCTCAGGGACTTCAGGGGACGGTTGCCCGGACCGGTGACCGGACGGCCACGGCGACCGTTGTCGAACAGCGCGTCCACGGACTCCTGGAGCATCCGCTTCTCGTTGTTGACGATGATCTCCGGGGCACCCAGGTCCAGCAGGCGCTTGAGCCGGTTGTTCCGGTTGATCACGCGGCGGTACAGGTCGTTCATGTCCGAGGTCGCGAAGCGGCCACCGTCCAGCTGCACCATCGGGCGCAGGTCCGGCGGGATCACCGGGACGCAGTCCAGCACCATGCCCATGGGCGAGTTGCGGGTCTGCTGGAACGCCGCGACGACCTTGAGGCGCTTGAGCGCACGGAGCTTGCGCTGGCCCTTGCCGTTGCGGATGGTGTCGCGCAGCGAGACCGACTCCGCGTCGAGGTCGAAGTCCTTGAGCAGCTTCTGCAGCGCAGCCGCGCCCATGCCGCCCTCGAAGTACTCACCGAAGCGGTCGCGCAGCTCGCGGTACAGGCCCTCGTCGGAGATGAGCTGCTTGACCTCGAGCTTGCGGAAGGTGTCCATGACCTCGTCGAGACGGTCGATCTCCCGCTGGGCGCGGTCACGCATCTGGCGCATCTCGCGCTCGCCGCCCTCGCGCACCTTGCGGCGCACGTCGGACTTGGCGCCCTCGGCCTCGAGCTCGGCGAGGTCGGCCTCCAGCTTCTGCTGGCGACCCTCCACGTCGGCGTCGCGACGGCTCTCCAGGTTGTGCTTCTCGGCGCTGATCTCGGCCTCGACGGTGGGGAGGTCCCGGTGGCGGGCCTCGTCGTCGACGGTCGTGATCAGGTAGGCCGCGAAGTAGATGATCTTCTCGAGGTCCTTGGGCGCCAGGTCGAGCAGGTAGCCCAGCCGCGACGGCACGCCCTTGAAGAACCAGATGTGGGTCACCGGGGCGGCGAGCTCGATGTGCCCCATGCGCTCACGACGGACCTTGGCCCGGGTCACCTCGACGCCGCAGCGCTCGCAGATGATGCCCTTGAACCGGACGCGCTTGTACTTGCCGCAGTAGCACTCCCAGTCCCGGGTGGGACCGAAGATCTTCTCGCAGAAGAGACCGTCCTTCTCCGGACGCAGGGTCCGGTAGTTGATGGTCTCCGGCTTCTTCACCTCGCCGTGGGACCACTGGCGGATGTCGTCACCGCTGGCGAGGCCGATGCGCAGTTCGTCGAAGAAGTTGACGTCGAGCAACTGATTACCCCTTTCCGGGGCTAGTTCTTCGTTTCTTGAGTCACGAGGTGGTGGCCGGCCGGCCCCGGGTCACGGGGCCGGCCGGCGGTCGATCAGACGTCCTCGACGGAGGAGGGCTCACGACGGCTGAGGTCGATGCCCAGCTCCTCGGCGGCCCGGAAGACCTCGTCGTCGGTGTCGCGCAGCTCGATCGCGTTGCCGTCGGAGGAGAGGACCTCCACGTTCAGGCACAGCGACTGGAGCTCCTTGAGCAGCACCTTGAACGACTCGGGGATGCCCGGCTCGGGGATGTTCTCGCCCTTGACGATGGCCTCGTAGACCTTCACGCGGCCCAGGATGTCGTCGGACTTGATCGTCAGCAGCTCCTGCAGCGCGTACGCGGCGCCGTAGGCCTGCATCGCCCAGCACTCCATCTCACCGAAGCGCTGACCACCGAACTGCGCCTTACCACCCAGCGGCTGCTGCGTGATCATCGAGTACGGGCCGGTGGAGCGGGCGTGGATCTTGTCGTCCACCAGGTGCAGGAGCTTCAGGATGTAGACGTAGCCCACCGAGATCGGCTCGGGGAAGGGCTCCCCGGAACGACCGTCGAACAGCCGGGCCTTGCCGGTCTCCTTGACCAGACGCTCGCCGTCACGGGTCAGGGTCGTGGAGCCCAGCAGGCCCACGATCTCCTCCTCGCGCGCACCGTCGAAGACGGGGGTGGCGGTCCGGGTGCCGGGAGCGGCACCGCGGGCGCCGGCGGGGAGCTTCTTGGCCCACTCCGGGTCGCCCTCGACCTGCCAGCCCGTCTTGGCCACCCACCCGAGGTGGGTCTCCAGGACCTGACCGACGTTCATCCGGCCGGGCACGCCCAGCGGGTTGAGCACGATGTCGACCGGGGTGCCGTCCTCGAGGAAGGGCATGTCCTCCTGGGGGAGGATCTTGGAGATGACGCCCTTGTTCCCGTGCCGGCCGGCGAGCTTGTCGCCGTCGGAGATCTTGCGCATCTGGGCCACGTAGACCCGGATGAGCTCGTTCACACCGGCGGGGAGCTCGTCGCCGTCCTCGCGGGAGAACACGCGGACGCCGATGACCTTCCCGGACTCACCGTGCTTGACCTTGAGGCTGGTGTCGCGGACCTCGCGGGCCTTCTCACCGAAGATGGCGCGCAGCAGGCGCTCCTCGGGGGTCAGCTCGGTCTCGCCCTTGGGCGTGACCTTCCCGACCAGGATGTCGCCGGGGACGACCTCGGCACCGATGCGGATGATGCCGCGCTCGTCGAGGTCGGCGAGGACCTCCTCGGAGACGTTCGGGATGTCCCGGGTGATCTCCTCGGCGCCCAGCTTGGTGTCGCGGGCGTCGACCTCGAACTCCTCGATGTGGATCGAGGACAGGACGTCGTCCTGCACGAGGCGCTGCGACAGGATGATCGCGTCCTCGTAGTTGTGGCCCTCCCACGGCATGAAGGCCACGAGCAGGTTCTTGCCCAGCGCCATCTCGCCCTGGTCGGTGCACGGACCGTCGGCGATGACCTGGCCGACCTCGACCCGCTGGCCCTCCTCGACGACCGGGGACTGGTTGATCGAGGTGCCCTGGTTCGAGCGGCGGAACTTCAGCAGCCGGTAGGTCTGCCGGGTCCCGTCGTCGGCCATGACGGTCACGAAGTCGGCGGTGGAGTCCTCGACCACACCGGCCTTCTCCGCCACGACCACGTCGCCGGCGTCGACGGCGGCACGCAGCTCCATGCCGGTGCCGACCAGCGGCGCCTCGCTGCGCAGCAGCGGGACGGCCTGACGCTGCATGTTCGCGCCCATCAGGGCGCGGTTGGCGTCGTCGTGCTCCAGGAACGGGATCATCGCGGTGGCGACCGAGGTCATCTGTCGCGGCGAGACGTCCATGTAGTCGACGTTCTCGGGGGCGAGGTAGTCGACCTCACCGCCCTTCGTGCGGACCAGGACCCGCTCCTCGGCCAGGCGGCCCTTCGCGTCCAGCGGGCTGTTGGCCTGCGCGACGACGAAGCGGTCCTCCTCGTCCGCGGTGAGGTAGTCGATCTGGTCGGTGACGGTGCCGTCCTCGACCTTGCGGTACGGGGTCTCGATGAACCCGAAGGCGTTGACCCGACCGAAGGAGGACAGCGACCCGATCAGGCCGATGTTCGGGCCTTCCGGGGTCTCGATCGGGCACATCCGGCCGTAGTGGCTGGGGTGCACGTCGCGCACCTCCATGCCGGCGCGCTCACGGGACAGACCACCCGGGCCCAGCGCCGACAGGCGGCGCTTGTGGGTCAGGCCCGCGAGCGGGTTGGTCTGGTCCATGAACTGCGAGAGCTGGCTGGTGCCGAAGAACTCCTTGATGGAGGCGACGACGGGCCGGATGTTGATCAGGGTCTGCGGCGTGATCGCCTCGACGTCCTGGGTCGTCATCCGCTCGCGGACCACGCGCTCCATGCGGGACAGGCCGACCCGGATCTGGTTCTGGATCAGCTCACCCACCGTGCGCAGGCGACGGTTGCCGAAGTGGTCGATGTCGTCGACGCCGTGGTCGGGCTCGCCGGCGTGCAGACGCACGACGTACTCGATCGTGGCGACGATGTCGTCCTCGGTCAGCGTCTGCGTCGGCTGCGGGACGGCGACGCCGAGCTTCTTGTTGACCTTGTACCGGCCGACGCGGGCCAGGTCGTAGCGCTTGGGGTTGAAGAACAGGTTCTCCAGCAGCGCCTGGGCCGACTCACGCGTCGGCGGCTCGCCCGGACGCAGCTTGCGGTAGATGTCCAGCAGCGCCTCGTCCTGGCCGGCGATGTGGTCCTTCTCCAGGGTGGCCAGCATCGTGGGCGACCACTGGAAGTGCTCGCGGATGCGGTCCTCGCTCCAGCCCAGCGCCTTGAGCAGCACGGAGACCGGCTGACGGCGCTTGCGGTCGATGCGCACGCCGACGGTGTCGCGCTTGTCGACGTCGAACTCCAGCCAGGCACCCCGGCTGGGGATGACCTTGGCGGAGAAGACGTCCTTGTCGCTGGTCTTGTCCAGGGTCTTGTCGAAGTAGACGCCCGGGGAGCGGACCAGCTGGGAGACGACGACGCGCTCGGTGCCGTTGATCACGAACGTGCCCTTGCGGGTCATGATCGGGAAGTCGCCCATGAACACCGTCTGGCTCTTGATCTCGCCGGTGGTGTTGTTCATGAACTCGGCGGTGACGAACAGCGGCGCCGCGTACGTCATGTCCTTGTCCTTGCACTCCTCGAGGGAGGCCTTGACGTCCTCGAAGCGCGGGTTGGAGAAGGACAGCGACATCGAGCCGCTGAAGTCCTCGATCGGGGAGATCTCCTCGAGGATGTCGGCCAGGCCGCCGACGGCGGTCTCCGCGTCCTCGGGGGACAGTGTCGCCTTCCACTCCTGGCTGCCGACCAGCCAGTCGAAGGAGGCGGTCTGCAGCGCCAGCAGGTCCGGGACCTCGAGAGGCTCGTGGATCTTGGCGAAGGAGACGCGCAGGGGCGCGCCCGGGATCTTCTGCGCGGCCGTGCCGGCGGTGTGCGCGCTGTTCTGGGGGTCGTCCGGGATGATCTGCTCGGTGCTGGTGGTGTCCGTGCTGGTGGGGCTGGAGCCTGCCAAGATGCGTCCTTTCAAGGACCTCACGACGTGCGGGCGGTCGGTGCGGGTCGTCCGTCGGCGGTGTAGGCGGCGCTGCTCCCCGACGCCCGTCAGACCACCCGTCCGAGCAGGTCAGCGCGGGGTGGGCCGGGGATGTTCCCGGCCTCCCGGGGCGACCCGGATCAGCGGGTGGACGGGCAGAGGGCAGCGCAACAGGTGACCCTACCCCTACCGGGGCCCGATGTCCATGCGGGGTCACCGGACCCCACCCCTCCCCGCGCCCGGCCCGGGTCCGGCCCGGGCGGGCGCCCCAGTGGGGGGCGCGGGCGGGGCCTCACGGTCGGGACGCGGAGGACGCGTCCGCGGTGATGATGCCAGCGACGGGCCCTCCCCCGCACCGCCACGCCGGGCGCGACCGCATCCCGGGCGCCCCGGCGTCAGCTGGTGGTCAGCAGGGTGAGCTCGCTGATCTTCCAGTCGCCGTCGACCTGCGTGACCGTGACCCGCACGGTCTGGGTGCAGGACTGTGCGCCGTCGGCGGTGACGGTGCACTCGGAGCCGGCCGGGGCGGCCTGGGTGCCGGAGTTCACCGAGGACACCACGTACTGGCCGAAGACGACCAGGGTCGCCTGGTCCTGGGACTCGGCCACCTGCTGCAGGCCCACCTCGAGCACGTCGTAGCTGGTGGTCGCCGAGACCTGCTCGTAGGTGTCGATGATCCCGCCCTGGGACAGATCGGCTTCGTACTGGTCGCGCAGGTCCCCGGTGAGGGCGTCCAGCTTGCGCTGCACGCTGCCCTCGGAGTCCTGGTAGTCGTAGGCGTAGACGTCCTGCACGCCCTCGCGGGCGGCGGTGAACACCTCGGCGTCGACGGTGGCCGGGTGGGTGCGCTGCCACAGCAGCCAGCCACCGCCGGCTGCGGTGAGCACGCACAGCAGGGCCAGCACGAGCACCAGCGCCGGGACGCGGCCCCGCGAGGACGGTCCCGACGAGGACGCTGAGGACGGCGCGGCCGGTGACGACGACGCACGGGCCGACGACGCACGGGCCGACGTCGCACCCCGCGTGGTCCGCCTGGCCCGGCGTGGCCCGTCGTCCGCGGCTGCAGCCCGGGCCGTAGCGGCGGCGGCCGCGGTCGTCGGCGTCGCGGCGGCGGTCGACCGCGCGCGCGGGCTGGGCCGTCGACGTGCGGTGGCCTCCTCGACCGCTCCCGCCGGCGGGGCCGGGGCCGGGGCTGCGGCCGGGGCCGGAGCCGCCTCGTCCTCGTCGGCCCGGCGGCTGCCGGCCACCCGGGGACGCGGGGAGGGCCGCAGCGCCGGCCGGGCGGCGCCGGACCTGGGCCGGGGGGTGGGTCGCGGGCGGTCCGCCCGGGTGCCGCCGACGGGCGTGTCGTCCGCGGGGGTGCCGTCAGAGGGGGTGCCGTCAGAGGGGGTGCCGGTCACGTCGCTCACCGTCCCGTGATCCCGGACAGCAACCAGCGGTCGCCGTCCTTGGTCAGGTCGACCTGGATGCGGTAGCGCTGCACCTGGGTCTGCTCGGAGGCACTGCTGGACTGGGTGGACTGGATGACCATGTAGACGGTGGCGCTGTCGGTGCCGGCCGCCCCGACGGCGGCACCCACGACCTCGGTGTTGACGACGGCCTGGGCGGCGGTGATCTCCTGCCGGCGGCTGTCGAGCTGGTCGACGGACTCGGTCTGCAGGTCCCCGGTGGTGACCGAGCGGATCTGCTGGATGTCGTCGTCGAGGGTCACGTGGTCGAAGGAGGCGACGTCGACGATCCCGGCGCGGGCGGCCTGCAGGACGTCGACGTAGTCCTCGGTGCGCACCGAGGAGCCCTCGGGCCGGGTGGCCAGCAGCCAGCCGGTCCCGGCCAGCAGCAGGACCAGCAGGACGGCGAGCACCGGCACGAGGGGCAACGAGGCCCGCCGGCGGTGCCCGGCCGCGTCGGACCCGTCCTCGGGCTCGGTGTCGGTGCCCGCGTCGGGGACGTCGACACGTTCCTCCGCGTCGGCTCCGCGCTCGTCGGCTCGGGTGTGGTCGGCCACGGGGCGCTCCTCTCGTGCGGTCGGTCGTGGGGTGGGCTCGGGCGGGCCCGTGGCGGCGATCACGCTAGCGCCCGCGTCGGGGGCGCCGCGGTACCCGGCCGGGCGGGTCAGCCGGTGACGGTGGAGAACGGGGAGGCCCGCAGCAGGCCGCCCAGCACGTCCTGCAGCACGGTGGACAGCGTCCCGCCGCCGGCGGCTGTCCCGCCCTGCGGGCCGGCCGAGGCGGTGCCGCCGTCCCCGCCGATGTTCTGCTCACCGCGGATGTTGGAGCCGCTCTCGTCGATGCCGTCGGAGGGGTCGGGGTCCACGCCGGCCACGACGTCGCAGCCGACGGCCGAGGTGTCCAGGGCCGCGACGGCCGCGGGGCTGGGCGCGTTGCCCGTGGAGCTGTAGCCGCTGATGCAGGCCTGCGGGTCGTTGGCGTTGAGGACGAAGCCGAAGTGCGCCCGCATCTGGCCGTCGGGGTCCCGCCGGACGGTGCTGAAGGCGCCGGTGACGACCTCGGGGTAGGTGACCAGCAGCTGCTCGACGCCGTCCAGGCGGGGGGCCGTGACGTCGTTGAGGACGTCGACGTTGCGGATCAGCGAGCCCAGCCCGGGGCCGGCGTCGGTGACCAGCTGCTGCAGCGCGGCACCGGCGTCGGGGGCGTTGACCAGCAGCGCCCGCAGGTCGCCGTCACTGCTGACCAGGGTGTCCGAGAGCAGGCGCAGGTCCGCGGCCCAGCTCTGGATGGCCGAGCGGGAGTCGACCTGGGTCTGCAGCACGGTCTGCCCGTCGGTGATCAGCTGCAGCGTCTGCGGCAGGGACTCCTCGGCGCGGGTCAGCAGCAGGTTGCCGTTGTCGATGAGCCGGCTCAGGTCGTCCCCGGCGCCGGCGAAGGCGGTGCCCAGCTCGTCGACGAGGATCCGCAGGTCCTCCAGGTCGATGGACCCCACGAGCCCGTCGACGTCGAGCAGCAGCTGCTCGACCGGGATCGGGATGGAGGTGTTCTGCACCGGGATGACGGAGCCGTCGGCCAGGAAGGGACCGTCGCCGTCCGGCGGGCGCAGGTCGACGTACTGCTCGCCGACGGCGCTGCGGTTGGCGACGGCGGCGAGGGTGTCGGCCGGGATCTCCGGGGCGTCCGGGTCGATCTCCAGCTCCACCTCGACGCCCTCGTCGGTCAGGGTCATGTCGCTGACCCGGCCCACGCCGACGCCGCGGTAGGTGACCTCGGCGTTGACGAAGATGCCGCCGGAGTCGGTGAACTGGGCGGCGACCTGGTAGCCGCCCCCGAAGACCAGCCGGTCCAGTCCCACGTAGCGGAAGCCGACGAAGCTCATCCCCAGCAGGGCCACCAAGGCGAAGGCCAGCAGCTGGATGCGGGTGGTCCGGGTGATCACGGGGTGGCTCCGCTCGTCAGGCCCGGGATGGCCGGCAGGCCCAGCAGCGTGCTGCCGGTGCCGGCGGTCGGGTCGGGCAGGATCGCGGTCAGGTCGCCGGGCAGCGTGGGCACGCTGAAGGCCTGGACGCCGGGGTCGGCCGGTGCCGCCGTCGCGGACGGGCCCGCTCCCCCGCCCGGGCTGCCGGCCAGCCCGCAGGTGTCGCCGACGACGTCGCGCGAGAGCAGGGTCAGCGCCCCGGTGGTCTGGTCCACCACGTACCGGCAGAAGAGCTCCTGCAGGTCCAGGTTCAGGTCCGCGGTCATGTTGGTGAACAGGCCGTACCCACCGGTGCGCTGGTCGGGGCGGTACTGCAGCGAGCTCAGCGAGGACGCCGGGAACGGGAAGGTGAGCAGCAGGTCCAGGGAGCCGGCCAGGTCGGGGCCGGCGGCAGCGAGCTGGGTGAGGATCGGCTGCAGCAGCTGGAGGTCCGCGACCGTGTCGGCGCCGGCCTGGTTGACCACGCGGGTGCCGACGTCACCGAGCTGGGCCAGGGACTGCAGCATGCCCACGAGCAGGCCGCGCTGGTCCTCCAGGACGTCCAGGCCCGGGCCGATGGTGTCCAGGGCCGTCTCCAGCGTGCCGGTGCCGACCGCCAGGGTGGCGGCCAGGGCGTCGACGCTGTCCAGGGCCCGGCTGATCTCGGCCTTCTGGTCGTCCAGTCCACCGATGAAGACGTCGAGCTGGTCCAGGGTGTTGCGGACGGCGTCCTCGCGGCCCTCGAGGGCCTGACCGAGCTCGCTGGTGATGGTCTGCAGCTGGGTGAGCCCACCGCCGTTGAGCACCAGGCTCAGCGCGCCGAGGACCTCCTCGACCTCGATGTTCCGGTTGGTCCGGTCCAGGGTGATCGTGGCGCCGTCGTCCAGCACGCCGGCGGCGGGCTCACCGCCGGGCGAGGCCAGTTCGACGTACTTCTCCCCCAGCAGCGAGGACTGGCCGATCATCGCCACGGCGTTGGCCGGCAGCTCGACGTCCCGGTCGACCTCCACGGTGACCAGCGCGGTCCAGTCCTCACCCAGTTCGACGTCGGTCACCTTGCCGACCGGCACGTCGGCGACCCGGACCGCGGACTGCGGCACCAGGTCCAGCACGTCGGCGAACTGGATCTGCACCGAGTACGGGTCGTCGCCGGTGTCGGCACCGCCGGGCAGGTCCAGGGAGTAGGCGCCTCGGAAGCCGCAGCCCGACACCAGGGCGGCGACGGCCAGCACCGCGGCGGCGCGACGGGGCAGGTGGCTCACTGGCCGGCTCCCGGGATGGTGGGCAGGCCGGGCAGGGTGGTGATCCCGGCCAGCCCGGCGGAGGGCGAGAAGACCGCGGTGAGCAGCTCCTGCAGGTCGGGCACGCCGTTGGCGTTGAGGTCGTCGACCGCGCCGTCACCGCCCGGGTCCCCGGAGAGCAGGCGGGCGCAGACCTGGTCGATCGGCGGCAGGCCCAGCAGTCCGGGCAGGTCGCCCAGGTCCAGCCCGGCCAGCTGCAGCCGACCGGTCTGGCCCAGGAGCTGGCAGACCACGACGTCGGCGTTCTGGCTGCCCAGGGAGTTGTCCCGGGTGTCCAGCGTGCCGTAGTCGGGGTTGTAGGCGTGCGCGAGGTTGCCGATCGCCGCGGGGGCGACGTCGAGGACCTGGGCCAGGGCCTGGCGCTGCTGCACCAGGGTGAGGGTGACGGCGGCGAGCCGGTCGACGTTCGTCGTCAGCAGGGTGGTGTTCTGCTGCACGAAGGCCGCGACCTGGCCCAGCGAGGACGACAGCAGGGCGATGGCAGCCGCCAGGTCCTCCCGCTCGCCGGCCAGCTGCTCGGCGACGGCGGCCAGGTTGGTGTTGAACTGCCCGACCTGGCTGTCGATGGTGGCCAGCGCGCTGGTGAAGGTCTGCAGGGAGTCCACGGACCCGAACAGGTCCTGCCGGTTGTCCGACAGCGTCTCCACGGCCTGGGAGAACCCGGTGAGGGTGTCGTTGAGGGCCTGGCCGTTGCCCTCCAGGTTGGCCGCGCCGGTGCTCACCAGGTCCGCCAGGGCCCCGTCCTCGTTCGCCCCGGTGGGGCCCAGCGCGACCGACAGGTCGTCGAGGGCGCCGTAGACCTGGTCCAGCTCGACCGGGGTGGCGGTGCGCTCGATGGGCACCTCGGCGCCGTCGGTCATCACCGGGCCGCCGGAGTACACCGGGGCGAACTGCACGTACCGGTCGGCGACCAGGGAGGGCGCGAGGATGACGGCGGCGGCGTCGGCGGGGACCTGGTAGTCCTCGTCGACGAGCATCTCGACCCGCACCCGGTCGCCCATCGGCGTGACGTCGGTGATCTCCCCGACGTCGATGCCCAGCACCCGCACGTCGGACCCCTCGTAGAGGCCGACGGTCTGGCCGAACCAGGCGGTGACCCGCATCTGACCGGCCGGGCGCAGCACGATCCAGCCCAGCGTGCCCACGAGCAGGAGCGCCGCGGCGGCCGCGACCAGGCGCTGCAGGCGGCCGGTCACGGGGCGCACCCCAGCAGCCCGCCGGTGTTGCCGGCGACCGTGCCGCACAGCACCCCACCGACGACGCCGGGGACCAGGTTGTCCACGAAGCTGTCGAACCACCGGCCGTTGCCCAGCGTGTTGGTGAAGACGGTGACGAAGGGCGCCAGGTTCGCCACGGTGTCCCCCAGGTCCTGCCGGTTGCGCTCGAGGATGTCGGTCACCGTGGACAGCTGGGCCAGCGCGGGGGCCAGCGTGGCCTGGTTGTCCTGCACCAGGCCGGCGAGCTGGGTGGCCAGCGTCTGGGTGTTGGTCAGGACCGAGTCGATCAGCGCGCGGCGCTCCTGGACCTCGGTGAGCAGGGTGTTGGAGTCCAGGATGAGCTGGGTGAACTCGCCGTTGCGGTCGGCGAGCACCTGGGTCACGTCCCGCGTCGCCGACAGCAGCGTCTGCAGTTGGGCGTCGCGGGAGGCGATCGTCTCCGACAGCCGGGACAGCCCGGTCAGCGAGGCCTGCACCTCGTCGGGGGTGTCGGCGAAGGTCTCGCTGAGCACCTCGAAGGACTGCGCGAGCTGCGCGGTGTCGACGTCGTCGATGGTCTGGGCCAGCCCGCTGAAGGCCTGTACCACGTCGTAGGGCGAGGCGGTGCGCTCCAGCGGGATCCGCTCGTCGGGGTCCAGCTCGGTCTCCCCGCGCGGCACGAGCGCCAGGAACTTCGCCCCCAGCACCGTCTCGATCGCGATGGCGGCCTCGCTGCGGTCGCCCACGAAGGCGTCCCGGACGCGGAAGGCGACGGTGACCGCGCCGTCCTCCAGCTGCAGGCTCTCCACCTGTCCGACCTTCACCCCGGCCACCCGCACCGGGTCGTCCACGCGCAGCCCGGCGGACTCGCTGAACTGCGCGGTGTAGACCGTGCCCCCGCCGATCAGGGGGAGCGACTGCGCGTTGAACGCCAGGAGGACGAAGAGCACGATCACCGACAGGCTCACCGCCCCGATCGTGACCGGGTTGCGGTCCCGGAAGGGCCTGGACTCCCGCGCCATCAGCTGCACCCCGCCGATCCGTTGGCCGCCCCGCCGGGCGGCAGCTGGGTGTCCCCGACGACGGGCAGGGACACCAGCCCGGACGCCGAGCACAGGTAGAAGTTGAACCAGCTGCCGTTGACCGCCGTCCGCGTGATGAGGTCGATCTTGGTCGGGGCGAGCTGCAGGAAGTCCTCCACGACGTCACCGGTGTCGGCCAGGTTGGTGGCCAGGTCGCCCAGGGCGGTGATGTCGGCGGCCAGGGGTGCCCGGGCGTCGGCCAAGAACTGCGACGTGGTCACCGCCAGCCCGTCGATGGTCTGCAGGGAGTCGAAGACGGCGTCGCGGTCCGCGGTCAGCCCGGACACGAACTGCTGCAGGGAGACCACCAGGTCCGACAGCTGCTGGTCCCGCGCGGCGACGCTGCCCACGACGGTCGTCAGGTTGTCGATCACGCTGCCGATGACGGCGTCCTCGTCGGCCAAGCTGTTGGTCAGCGAGGCCACGTGGGTCAGCAGGCTGGAGATCGTCCCGCCCTCGCCCTGGAAGACCTGGATCAGCTCGTAGGACAGCCGGTTGACGTCGTCGGGGCTCAGCGCCTGGAACAGCGGCTGGAACCCGCCGAACAGCGTGGTCAGGTCCAGCGCAGGGGTGGTCTGGGCCAGCGGGATGACGTCGTCGGCGGCCAGCGTGCGACCGGAGGACCCGTCGCCCTCGGTCAGCGCGACGTAGCGCTGGCCGACCAGGTTGCGGTAACGGATGGTGGCCTGCACCCCGGCCGGGAGCGGGACGTCGGTGGAGACCTCCAGGCCGATCTCGGCGACCGGTCGCTCCCGGTCCTCGCTCAGGCCGATGCTGGTGACCTGGCCGACGCGCACCCCGGCGATCCGGACCTCGTCGCCCTCGACCAGACCGGCGACGTCGCTGAACTGCGCCCGGTAGGTGGTCTGCTCGCCGTAGCCGGCGTTCGTGATGGTCGCGATCAGCACGTAGCTGGCCAGGATCGTCACCATCGCGAAGACGACGAGCTTGACGATCGGCGCGGTCAGGCCCCTCATCGGACCATCACCTGCGTGCCGCGCAGCAGCGGCGCCATGGACGACGCGGCGAGGTCGGACACCTCGGCCGGGGCGACCCCCGTCTGGTAGCCCAGCAGGTTGCGCACGAAGTCCAGCTCGGCACTGCTGCCGGCCAGGCTGCCGCTCGCCCCGCCGTCGGTGAGCCCGGGCGGGAACGCCGAGGCCAGGGACAGGTCGGTGCCGGCCCCCGTGCCGTCGCGGCCCACGCGGGTGTCCTCCGAGGGCAGGTCGGTCGGGCCCGTGCCGCCCAGGCAGACCGGGTTGCCGCTGACCGGGTTGTCGGTGGAGTCCACGCCGTCCAGCGGGGGCACCGGGCAGTAGTACTCGCCCTGGGCCGCGGCCGCGATCACGCCGTCGATGTCGTCCAGGCCCCGGCAGTCGGGCCCGGACACGTCGTCGTAGGCGGGCTGGTCGCCGGGGGCGTAGGGGTTGCGCGGGGGCAGCGTGACGGTGAGGTTCAGGTTCAGCGCGGGGTCGCCGTCGCCGCCGAAGGCCTCGGTGATCAGCGGGTTGAAGCGGGACAGCCCGTTCAGCAGGCAGGGGTACTCCGGGGAGTACTCGGCGAACAGGCCGAGCACCGGCCGGGACCCGGCGGCGAGGGAGATCAGGGCGTCCTCGTTCTGGGTCAGGAAGGAGGCGGCGGTCTGCGCCGAGCTGCCGACCACGGTGAAGGTGCGGCGCAGCTGCTCGGCCTGGTCGGTGACCGTGGTGGCGGTCACCGAGAGGTCCTCCAGCACCGCCAGCACGTCGGGGGCGGCGGCGTCGTAGGTGTCGGCGACGTCGGCCAGCAGCGAGATGTCGGCCTGCAGCTCGGGCAGGACGGTGTTGACCTGCTCCACGTAGGCGCCGGTGTCGGCCAGGTTCTCCCCGAGCACGTCGCCGCGCCCGCGCAGCGCGTCGGCCACCGCGCCCAGGGTCGCGGACAGGTCGGCGGGGTCGACGGCCTGCAGCAGCGGGAGCAGGCCGTCGATGACCCGCTCGAGCTCGATGGCGTTCTCGGTCCGGTCCTGGCCGATGACGTCGCCGGCGGCCAGCCGCTGCGGGGTGGGGTCGGCCGGGGGCACGAGGGCGACGAACCGCTCGCCGAACAGCGTCTTGGGCAACAGCCGGGCGTCGACGTTGCTGGGGATCTGGGCCAGCGCCTCGGGCTCGATCGCCAGCGTGACGACGGCGCCACCCTCCTGGGCCTCGACGGCGCGCACCTCCCCGACGATGACGCCGCGGATCTTCACGTCGCTGGCGGTGGCCAGCTGGTTGCCGATGCTGTCGGTCTCCAGCCGCACCTCGACGGCGTCGCTGAACGCCTTCTGGTACGTGGCGACCGCCAGGCCCAGCAGCAGCGCGATGACCACCAGGAACGCCAGCCCCTGCAGCCGCTGACGGACCACGGCTCCCCTGCCCCGGCTCATCCTGCGATCCTCACCGTCGTCGTGGAGCCCCAGATGGCCAGGGACAGGAACAGGTCGATGACCATCACGGCCACGATCGAGAAGCGCACGGCACGACCGACGGCCAGGCCGACGCCGGCGGGCCCGCCGCCGGCCCGGTAGCCGTAGTAGCAGTGGCTCAGGATGATCACGACGCTGAAGACGAGCACCTTGAGGAAGGACCACAGCACGTCCTGCGGGGGCAGGAAGAGGTTGAAGTAGTGGTCGTAGGTGCCCGCCGACTGGCCGTAGACCGTCGTGGTGATGGTGCGGGTGGCGAAGTAGCTGGTCAGCAGCCCGATCACGTAGAGCGGGATGACGGCGACGAAGCCGGCGACGATGCGGGTGGTCACCAGGAACGGCAGCGAGGGCACGCCCATGACCTCCAGGGCGTCGATCTCCTCGTTGATCCGCATGGCACCGATCTGGGCGGTGAAGCCGCAGCCGACGGTGGCCGACAGGGCGAGCCCGGCGACCAGCGGCGCGATCTCCCGGGTGTTGAAGTAGGCCGAGAGGAACCCGGTGAACGCCGAGGTGCCCAGCTGGTCCAGCGCCGCGTAGCCCTGCAGGCCGACCTCGGTGCCGGTGAAGAAGGACAGGAACGCGATGACGCCGACGGTGCCGCCGATGACGGCCAGCGCGCCGGTGCCGAAACTGACCTCCGCCAGCAGCCGGAGCGTCTCCCGCTTGTAGCGCTTGAGCGTGCGCGGGGTCCAGGCCAGCGCGCGCCCGTAGAACCCGAGCTGGTCCCCGAGGTCGTCGAGCACCGTGAGCGGACGGCGGTAGACGGTCGCCACGATCCGGCGGGTGCGGACCTTGACCCGGTCGACGGGTGAGAGGAGGGCCACGGTCACTGGCCCTTCGGCGGCACGAGCTGGAAGTAGATCGCGGTGATCACGAAGTTCACCGCGAACAGCAGCAGGAACGTGATGACCACGGCCTGGTTCACCGCGTCCCCCACGCCCTTGGGGCCACCACCGGCGCGCAGCCCCTTGTAGGAGGCGACGATCCCGGCTATCAGGCCGAAGACCAGGGCCTTGATCTCCCCGGACCAGAAGTCCGCGACCTGCGCCAGAGCGCTGAAGGAGGCCAGGTAGGCCCCCGGCGTCCCGCCCTGCAGGATGACGTTGAAGAAGTACCCGCCGACGACGCCGACGACCGAGACCAGGCCGTTGAGCAGCACCGCGACCAGCATCGAGGCCAGCACGCGCGGCACCACCAGTCGCTGGATCGGCGAGATGCCCAGCACCTCCATGGCGTCGATCTCGTCGCGGATCTTGCGGGCACCCAGGTCGGCGCAGATCGCCGAGCCGCCGGCCCCGGCGATGAGCAGCGCGGTGACGATCGGGCTGGCCTCGCGCAGCACGGCGAGCACCGAGGCCGACCCGGTGAAGGACTGGGCGCCCAGCTGGCGGGTCAGCGACCCCAGCTGCAGGGCGATGACCGCGCCGAAGGGGATGGCCACCAGCGCGGTCGGCAGGATCGTCACCGAGGCCACGAACCAGGTCTGCTGGATGAACTCACGCAGCTGGAAGGGCCGCCGGAACACCGCCCGGACGACGTCCAGGGCGAAGGCGAACAGGTTGCCGCTGGCCTTGAGCGGGCGCAGCGGCGACAGCCTCCCGTCCAGCAGACCCGGCGCCGTCGGCTTCTCGCCGGGTGCGCTCACGGACGGCCCCGCGGGTCGGGCACGACGAGGTCGGCGCCGTCCTCGGTGCGCCACTCGCGGCTGCCGACCGTCGTGGGCCGGTAGCTGCCGGAGTCGGCCAGCGCGAGCAGGTCGGCGGGCAGGCTGGCCCGGATGGCGTCGGCGGTGGTCGGGTCGTAGGTGTGCAGCATCCGGGCCACCCGCTCCTGCCGGCGGCGGACGGCCTTGCGCTCGGGCAGGCCCGGGGAGGGTTCCAGCTGCGGGGGCACGGCCTCGCCGCCCGAGGCGCCCTTGGGTCCGACGCCGTTGTGCTGGTCGCCCCCGCGCGCCTCCAGGGCGGCCATCTCGGCCTCCACCTGGGCGACGTCCTTCTCCTCGCTCATCCCGATCGGCCCCTCGCGGCGGCCGTTGAGGAACTGGCGGACGACGGGCTCCTGGCTGGTGAGCAGCTGCTCGCGCGGGCCGAACATGGCCAGGTGCCGGCGGAAGAGCAGGCCCAGGTTGTCCGGCACGGTCCGGGCGGTGCCGATGTCGTGGGTGACGATCAGGAAGGTGGCGTCGATCTGGGCGTTCAGGTCGACGATCAGCTGGTTGAGGTAGGCGACGCGGACCGGGTCCAGGCCGGAGTCCGGCTCGTCGAAGAGGATGACCTCGGGGTCCAGGACCAGGGCGCGGGCGATGCCGGCGCGCTTGCGCATGCCGCCGGAGATCTCCCCGGGCAGCTTCCCCTCGGTGCCGGACAGGCCGACCATGTCCATCTTCTCGCGCACGATCGCGCGCACCTCGGACTCGCTCTTCTTCGTGTGCTCCCGCAGCGGGAACGCGACGTTGTCGTAGAGGTTCATCGACCCGAAGAGCGCGCCGTCCTGGAACAGCACCCCGAACAGCCGCCGCACGTCGTAGAGCTGCCGCTCGGAGCAGGTGACGATGTCGGTGTCGCTCATGACGATCGAGCCGCGCTCGGGCTTGAGCAGACCCACCAGCGACTTCAGGAAGACCGACTTGCCGGTGCCTGAGGGGCCGAGCATCACCGAGATCTCCCCGGGCGGGAGCGTCAGCGTGACGTCGGACCAGATGTTCTGGCTGCCGAAGGACTTGGTGAGCCCCTCCACGTGCACGGCGACACCCACGACCGACCTCCTCCACCGACCCACACCGGTCCACGTCACCCCCGCTCCAGTGCGGGGCCCCGGCAGCGCGCGGCCACCTGGGCGGTGACGCGCGTCCTACTGAGGAGCAACGACGCAGGAGGTTAGTGGTTACGTGGGTCACGCCTAACGCGTGGCCCCCGTCTCACCGACGCGCGCCGTCCCGGAGACGCCAGAGGGGCCGTCCTCCAGGTGGAGGACGGCCCCTGCGGGTCGTGCGGTGGTGCAGGTGTCACCCGTGGGTGACGTGCCCGGCGAGCGCCGGGCGGGGTGTCACTTGACGGTGACGGTGGCGCCGGCGCCCTCGAGAGCGGCCTTGGCCTTCTCGGCAGCGTCCTTGGCGACCTTCTCCAGCACCGGCTTCGGCGCGCCGTCGACCAGGTCCTTGGCCTCCTTGAGGCCCAGGGAGGTGAGACCGCGCACCTCCTTGATGACCTGGATCTTCTTGTCGCCGGCAGCCTCGAGGATGACGTCGAACTCGTCCTGCTCGGCCGGGGCCTCAGCAGCGGCACCGGCGGCGGCCGGGGCAGCGGCGGCCACGGGGGCGGCGGCGGTGACGTCGAAGGTGGTCTCGAACTCCTTCACGAAGTCCGACAGCTCCAGGAGCGTCATCTCCTTGAAAGCGTCGAGCAGCTCCGTGGTGGACAGCTTGGCCATGGTGTCTCCTTCTGGTCAGTCGTCGCTGGCCGCAGGCGCGGCGTCAGCGTCGGTGGTGTCGGGGGTGGTGGGTGCAGCAGCGGTCTCGTCCGCGGCGGGAGCGTCGGCGGCGGGCAGGGTCTCCCCGGCCGCCTCCTTCTTCTCCTGCAGTGCGGCGGCCAGGCGGGCGACCTGCGACAGCGGGGCCTGGAACAGGCCGGCGGCCTTGGTCAGGTTGCCCTTCATCGCGCCGGCCAGCTTGGCCAGCAGGACCTCACGGGACTCGACGTCGGCGAGGCGGGTGACCTCGGCGGCATCGACCGTGCGCCCCTCGACGACGCCGCCCTTGACGACCAGGGCCGGGTTGGCCTTGGCGAAGTCGCGGATGGCCTTGGCGGCCTCCACCGGGTCACCGGAGATGAACGCGATGGCGGTCGGGCCGTTGAGCAGCGGCGCCAGGTCGGAGTGACCGACCTGGTCCGCGGCCCGCTTCGTCAGGGTGTTCTTGACGACGGCGTAGCTGCTGCCCGCACCGAGGGAACGACGCAGCTGGGTCAGCTGCGCCACGGTCAGCCCGCGGTACTCGGTGAGCACCGCCGCACTCGAGTCCTGGAACCGAGTGGTGATCTCAGCGATCGCCTCGGCTTTGGCCTGCGTGGGCATGGGCCTCCTCTCTCAGTCGGGGCGACCACCGGAGGAGGCACGGGGCGCGGACGATCGAGAGGGCCTGGACCTCGTCAGAGACGACAGACGCCCCGGCGCAGGGCGCACGGGGCGAGAGAGCAGGCGTAGGACGCCTGTCGACCGGACCGTCCACCTGCGCGGGTCGCCCGGGGATCCGGGACCTTCGATCACACGCGCACGTGCGACGACCAGCGGTCTGGGGGGAACTCCGGCAAGAGTACGCCATCGGCGACACGGGCAGCGGCCGGGCCCATCCGCCGGGACCGCCCGCCGCGAACCCGGGAGGATCTCGGCCAGTCCCCCGCACGACAGGAGCACCGACGCATGTCCAGCACCACCTCCCCCGACCGGTCCGTCGCCGGGCGGCTCGCCGCCCTGGTCGGCGAGGTCTTCGGCGGCCGCGTCCCGGTCCGCATCCGCGCCTGGGACGGCAGCGAGGCCGGCCCGCTCGACGCCCCCGTGGTCGTGCTCCGCAGCCGCACCGCGCTGCGCCGGCTGCTGTGGGACCCCAACGAGCTGGGTCTGGCCCGCGCCTACGTGGCCGGCGAGATCGACGTCGAGGGCGACCTGGCCGAGGGGCTGTCCCGGGTGTGGTCGCTGGTCCGCGAGCGCCCGCCGGCGCTGCCCACGCTGCGCGACCAGCTCCGCTGGGGCCGGACGGCGCTGCGGCTGGGCATCGTGGGCCCGCGTCCGCCCGCCCCTCCGGAGGAGGCGGTGCTGTCGGGTGAGAAGCACTCGACCGACCGGGACAGCGACGCGATCAGCTACCACTACGACCAGAGCAACGACGTCTACCAGGCACTGCTGGACGAGCACATGGCCTACTCGTGCGCCTACTTCCGCGAGGACCCGGCCACCGACCCCGGCGCCGCCGACGGCAGCTACACCGTGACCGACGCGCAGCGGGACAAGCTCGAGCTGGTCTGCCGCAAGCTGGGTCTGCAGCCGGGGATGCGGCTGCTGGACGTGGGCTGCGGGTGGGGCTCGATGCTGCTCTACGCCGCTCAGCACCACGGCGTGCACGCCACGGGCGTCACCATCTCCGCCCAGCAGCGCGACCACATCGAGAAGCTCGTCGCCGAGCGCGGGCTGGCCGACCGGGTCACCGTGCGGCTGCAGGACTACCGCGACGTGCCGATGCCCGCCGAGGGGCCCTACGACGCGATCAGCTCGATCGAGATGAGCGAGCACGTCGGCCAGGAGCAGTACCCGGTCTACGCCGAGACGCTGCACCGGCTGGTCAAGCCCGGCGGCCGGGTGCTGGTGCAGGCCATGAGCCACCCCAGCACCCCCGGCGGCGGCGCGTTCATCGAGCGCTACGTGGCCCCCGACATGCACATGCGGCCCACCTGGGGGACGGCGGAGATGCTGGCCCGGCCCGGTCTGGAGCTGCGCGACGTGGAGAGCATCCGCGAGCACTACGACTGGACCGTGCGTGCCTGGGCGCAGCGCCTGGAGGACCGCTGGGACGAGGTCGTCGCCATCATCGGCGTCGCCGGTGCCCGGATCTGGCGGCTCTACCTGGCCGGCGGTGGGCTCACCTTCGCCGAGAACCGGATGGGGGTGGACCAGCTGCTCTTCGTCAAGCCCCGCCCCGACGGGCGCAGCGGGATGCCCGCCACCCGTCGCGGCTGGGACGTCACCCCGGGCTGACCGCCCCACCCGCGACGACCCGCACCACCTGATCGACCGCGACCGCCGGTCGGCCACCCCCTCCGGGGTGTCCGGCCGGCGGTGACGCGTGCACGCACACCCGGCAGGACATGCTGGAGGGACGGGTCAGCCACGGCCCGAGGACGAGGAGCACACACGGATGGACGTCGGGGTCGACTGGGGCGCGTTGGGCGTCAACGCGCTGATCACGCTGGGCGTGCTGCTGGCGGTGTTCACCGGCACCTGGCTGCTGGCACTGCGGCTGGGCCGGCACTCGGTGATCGACGTCGTCTGGGGGCTGGGCTTCGTCGTCGTGTCCCTGGTGGGGCTGCTGGTCGCGCAGGCCGGTGACCACGGCGACGCCGGCCGGCAGCTGCTGGCCCTGGCGCTGACGACGGCGTGGGGCGTGCGACTGGCGGTGCACATCGGCCGGCGCAACGGGTCGAAGGAGGACCCGCGCTACCTGGACATCCTGGCCCGGGCGAAGGGCTCGCCGGCGGCGCACATCTACCGCCGGGTCTACCTGAGCCAGGTCGCGGTGCTCTTCGTGGTCTCCCAGCCGCTGCAGGTCGCCGCCTACCAGGAGGGCCCGGCGACGTCGGGCTGGCCGCTGGTGGTCGCGCTGCTGGGGGTCGTCGTCTGGTCGGTCGGGTTCACCTTCGAGACGGTCGGTGACTGGCAGCTCGAGCGCTTCAAGGCCGACCCCGCCAACGCGGGCGAGGTGAACGACCGTGGGCTGTGGAAGTACACCCGTCACCCCAACTACTTCGGGGACGCCGCGGTCATGTGGGGCCTGTGGCTGCTCACCGCCGGGCACTGGTCCGGGCTGGTCTTCGTCCTCTGCCCGGTGCTCATGACCCTCAACCTGGTGAAGGGCTCCGGCGCGGCCATGACCGACAAGCGGATGAAGAGCTCCCGCCGCGGCTTCGCCGAGTACGTGGAGCGCACCAGTGGGTTCTTCCCACTCCCCCCGAAGAAGCACTGAGACGCAGGAAGGGCCCCGCAGCGTCAGCTGCGGGGCCCTTCCTGTCGGCCCCCTCGCAGGGCCCCTGGTCGCGCGGAGCGTGACCAGGGGGGCGAGGGGGTCCGTCGACTACTGGGTGGGCTCGTCCACCAGCAGGTTGCGCGTGCGGTTCGGGTCGACCTGGATGCCCGGGCCCATCGTCGTGGAGACGGTGACCTTGCGGACGTAACGGCCCTTGGCGGCCGACGGCTTGGCGCGGAGCACCTCGTCCAGGGCGGCGGCGTAGTTCTCCACCAGCTTGGCCTCGTCGAAGGAGACCTTGCCGATCACCAGGTGCAGGTTGGACTGCTTGTCGACGCGGAAGTTGATCTTCCCGCCCTTGATGTCGTTGACGGCCTTGGTGACGTCGGGGGTCACGGTGCCCGTCTTCGGGTTCGGCATCAGGCCACGGGGGCCGAGGATGCGGGCGATGCGACCGACCTTGGCCATCTGGTCCGGGGTGGCGATCGCGGCGTCGAAGTCCAGGAAACCGCCCTGGATGCGCTCGATCAGGTCGTCCGAGCCCACGACGTCGGCGCCGGCGGCCTCGGCCTCGGCGGCCTTGTCACCGGTCGCGAAGACGATGACGCGGGCGGTCTTACCGGTGCCGTGGGGCAGGTTGACCGTGCCGCGGACCATCTGGTCTGCCTTGCGCGGGTCGACGCCCAGGCGCATGGCGACCTCGACGGTGGCGTCGTAGGACGTGGTCGACGTCTGCTTGGCCAGACCTGCAGCCTGCAGCGGGCTGTACAGGTGGTCGCCGTCGACGAGCTCGGCTGCCTTGCGGTAGCCCTTTCCGTGCTTGGCCATTCGAGGATCCCCTCGTTCGGGTCGCGCCCGGGGCGCGACTGCGTGGTGTGCGGGCCTGGCTGGGCCCTCCCACAAGAGCTCTGGTGCAGGTGCGGGGGTGGTGCCGGTCGTGCAGTCGGGCCCGTGAGGTGGTGCCCGTGCCGTGTCGCTCCGTGCGGTGTCGCTCCGTGCGGTGTCGCGGGGCCGCCGGCCGGGCGGCCCGACGTCACGCGACGGTGATGCCCATCGACCGGGCGGTGCCGGCGATGATCTTCTCGGCCTCGTCGAGGTCGTTGGCGTTCAGGTCGGCCATCTTGGTCTGCGCGATCTCGCGGACCTGGTCACGGGTGACCGTGGCGACCTTGGTCTTGTGCGGCTCGCCCGAGCCCTTCTCGACACCGGCGGCCTTGAGCAGCATGCGCGCGGCCGGCGGGGTCTTGGTGATGAAGGTGAACGAGCGGTCCTCGAAGACGGAGATCTCGACGGGGACGACGTCGCCACGCTGAGACTCGGTCTCGGCGTTGTACGCCTTGCAGAACTCCATGATGTTGACGCCGTGCTGGCCGAGCGCCGGACCGACGGGCGGTGCGGGGGTGGCCGCGCCGGCCTTGATCTGGAGCTTGATGACCGCGGTCAACCGCTTCCTGGGGGGCATGACTTCCTTCTTCTGTCTGGCGACCGGAACTGCATGGTCTGGGATGGAACGGCTTCGGAGCAGGGGCCCAGCCCGCGCGGAGCGTGGGCTGGGGGGCTCCGAGGTCCTTCAGCTACAACTTCTGGACCTGGCTGAAGGACAGCTCGACCGGGGTCTCGCGGCCGAAGATCGAGACCAGCACCTGCAGCTTCTGCTGCTCGGCGTTGATCTCGTTGATGGTCGCGGGCAGGGTCGCGAACGGCCCGTCCATGACCGTGACCGACTCCCCGACCTCGAAGTCGACGAGGGGCGTGGTGGCCGAGCCACCAGGCGTCGACGGCGTCTCGGGGGAGGCGGCCTGCTTGTGGGTGGTCGCGGGGACCAGGAGCTTGACGACCTCGTCGATGCTCAGCGGGCTGGGCCGGGAGGTGGCGCCGACGAAGCCGGTGACGCCGGGGGTGTTGCGGACCGCGCCCCACGAGTCGTCGGTGAGGTCCATCCGGACCAGCAGGTAGCCGGGCAGCACCTTGCGGTTGACCTGCACCCGCTTGCCGTTCTTGATCTCGGTGACCTCTTCGGTCGGCACCTCGATCTGGAAGATGTAGTCCTCCATGTCCAGGCTGGTGATCCGGGACTCGAGGTTGGTCTTCACCTTGTTCTCGTAGCCGGCGTAGGAGTGGATGACGTACCAGTCACCGAACGCCCGGGTCAGCGCCTTGCGCATCGCCTCGGCGGGGTCCTCGTCCTCCTCCTCGGCGGTCTCGAGGACCTCCTCGGTGAGCGGGTCGTGGTCCGGTGCCGGCTCGGTGTCGGCCCCGACGAGCGCGTCGTCCACGGCACCACGGGCGTTGCCGCTGCCGCCGGCGACCGCGTCGGCCATCGGGTTGTCGGCGGTCAGGTCGCCGGTGTCGACGGAGCCCTCGGCAGCGCCCGTCTCACGCACGCCGGTCTCGGCGTCGACGGCACCGGTGGCGTCCTCGACGGCGGCGGCGTCGGCCTGCTCGTCGAGCGTCGCGTCGGTGGCCTCGAGGGCCTCGTCGGTCTCGCGGGGGTCGGTCACGGGGAGGGTCTCTTTCCTGTGCGTCGGTGGTGCGTCGAGCGTCGGTGGTGGTGGCTCAGCCGAAGACGGCGAGCACGCCCTGGGCGAAGAGGATGTCCAGGCCGGCCACGAGCGCGACCATGAAGGCCACGAAGACGATCACCACGGTGGTGTAGGTGATGAGCTCCTTGCGCCCGGGCCAGATGACCTTGCGGAGCTCGGCGACGACCTCGCGCAGGAACCGGCCGATGGAGCGCTTGTCCCGCAGCTCCTCGGCCCGGGCCTTCTCCGCGGCCGCCCGCGAGCGGGTGCCCTCACCGTCAGCGGCCTTCGAGCCGGTGTTCTTCCCGCCGGCGGGCCGCGTGGTGCGAGCCTCGCTGGCCGGACGGCCACCGGGCCGGTCACGGCGCCGGACCCGGGGAGCGGCCCCGGTGGCGTCGTCGGTGTCCTCGTCGTCGGCGTCGTCGGCGGTGATCGCGCCACGACGACGCCGGGCCGGGGTGGCCACGACCTTGTCCTCGTCCTGCGCGGCCTCGGCGGCGATCTCGTCCTCGGCCGCCTCGAGCTCGGCGGCGTCGTCGACCCCGGGGGTCGCGGCGTCGATCTGCTCGTCGGTCAGCTCGCCGTCCGCGGCGGCCGGCGTGGCGTCGGCGGGGGTGCTGTCCCCGGCGCCGGGGGCGGAGCTGCCCGTGGCGCCGGAGGCGGAGCTGCCCGTGGCGGTGGCGTCGTCGGCGGCACCGCCGGAGGCCCGGCGTGCACGGCCGTCCTCGGTGCCCGGCTCCTCGTCGCTCACTGCGCCTCGCCTCGTCGTCGGTGGTCGGTGGCCGGGTCTGTTCCCGGCCCTGACGGTCCGGTCGACCCGACCGTGGTCCTGCGCCGCGCGGGGCGGGTCGTGCAGGCCGCCGGCTGGCCGGCGGCACGAGCAGGGGTGACAGGACTTGAACCTGCAGCCTGCGGTTTTGGAGACCGCTGCTCTGCCAATTGAGCTACACCCCTAGGTGCCCGACCGGGGTCGGACACCGGGACCCCCGCCTCGCCGCCGGGGCGGTCCAGGGCACCCTCGGACTGCTCGATGAGGTGGCCCCGGGGCACGCCGGTGGCGGGGTCGCGAGCCCCAGGACGAGAAGTGTACGGGACCCGGGACACCGGTTGCCGACACACCGTCCCCGGACCCCCCGGGAGGGTCTCCGCCCAGGTCGGGGACCGTGCCGCCACCCGGTCCACGCCCAGGCCGCCCCCGGGCCGCCCCCGGGCCGCCGGCGGCCCCGCTGACGACCGGGTCGTGACCGCACCGTGACCGGGCTGACACGATGGTGCCCATGACCGCCCTGTCGTCCCCGGGGCCCGCCGCGTCGGAGCCCGCTCCCGC
>NZ_CEEDOS010000022.1:0-82213 GCF_979256525.1 Klenkia sp. AC732
GCCGATCCCCCAGGAGCACCCGCATGCCCCCGCCCTCCCTGCTGCAGGCCGTCGTCGTGCACCCCGACGACGAGCGCGCCGCGCCGCTCTTCGCCGCGCTGACCGTCGAGTACGACGCCCGGTACGGCGACCTGTTCGGCGGTGCCGCCCAGGAGCTGACCCGCTACCCCACCCACCTGTTCACCGCCCCGCACGGTGCGTTCGTGCTGCTGCTGGAGGACGACGCCGCCGTCGCCGGTGGCGCCTTCATGCCGCACCCGGACGAGGACACCGTCGAGGTCAAGCGGATGTGGACGGCAGCCGGCCACCGCCGCCGCGGGCTGGCCCGCCGGGTGCTCACCGAGCTGGAGGTGCTCGCCGCCGCGCGCGGCGCGCGGCGGGTCTTCCTCACCACCGGCCCGCGCCAACCCGAGGCCCGCGACCTCTACCTCGCCGCCGACTACACCCCGCTCTTCGACCCCGCCGTCCCCCGCCCCACCGACCTGGAGTCGCTGCGTGCGCTCCCGGTCGCCGAGCGCGTCTACGGCTTCA
Organism: Klenkia sp. AC732; assembly: GCF_979256525.1. Lineage (NCBI taxonomy): Bacteria > Bacillati > Actinomycetota > Actinomycetes > Geodermatophilales > Geodermatophilaceae > Klenkia > Klenkia sp. AC732. The sequence continues at coordinate 532 of NZ_CEEDOS010000022.1, forward strand.
CCAAGCACCTCCCCGACCACACACCTGGAGCACCCCGATGACCGCCCTGCAGACCCGGCCGGAGGTCGCGGCCGACGTCCCGGCCGGCACCCCGTACGACGCGTTCACCGTGGTCAGGGCCCGGCATCCCGGCCGGTGGGTGGCCACCGCGGTGGTGGCCGTGCTGCTGGCGATGGTGGTGAACTCGTTGGTCACCAACCCGCGCTGGGAGTGGGGCGTGGTCTGGGCGTACCTGGGCGAGGAGTCGATCGTCCGCGGCGTGCTGACCACGGTGCAGCTCACGCTGATCACCGCGGTGCTCGGCTTCGCGCTGGGGACGGTGCTGGCGCTGATGCGGCTGAGCCGCTCGCCGCTGCTGCGGGCGGTGAGCTGGGGCTACACCTGGGTGTTCCGCTCGGTGCCGCTGATCCTGCAGCTCCTGCTCTGGTACAACCTCGCCTACCTGTACCAGACCATCGACCTGGGCATCCCGTTCGGGCCCTCCTTCGCCAGCATCGAGACGCTGTCGCTGATCGACAAGTTCGGTGCCGCGATCCTGGGGCTGGGTCTGCACCAGGCCGCCTACTCCGCCGAGATCGTCCGGGCCGGCATCCTCTCGGTCGACCAGGGCCAGCACGAGGCCGCGGCCAGCCTCGGCATCCCGCGTCGCCGGCAGTCCACGAAGATCGTGCTGCCGCAGGCGATGCGGACCATCGTGCCCACCGCGGTCAACGAGGTCATCGGCCTGTTCAAGGGCACCTCGATCGTCTACGTGCTGGCGCTGGGCGAGCTGTTCTACACCGTCAGCGTCATCTACGGCCGGACCCAGCGGGTGCTCCCGATGCTGGTGGTCGCCGCCGTCTGGTACGTCGTGCTGACCACGGTGGTGACGGTGCTGCAGTACTACGTGGAGCGGCACTACGCGAAGGGCGCGGTCCGGACGCTGCCACCGACGCCGCTACAACGGCTGCGCGGCAACCTGACCGCCGGCCTCTCGCGCGTGCGGTCCACCTCCGGCCAGGACCCGGTGCTCCGGTGACCGCGGTGCAGGGCACGGCGGGCCGTGTCGAGGCGCCCACGGCGGGCCGTGTCGAGGTGCCCACGGCGGGCCGTGTCGAGGTGCACGGCGTGCACAAGTCGTTCGGGGCGCACGAGGTGCTGCACGGGGTGGACCTGGTGGTCGAGCCGGGCAGCGTGACCGTCGTCCTGGGGCCGTCGGGGTCGGGGAAGTCGACGCTGCTGCGCTCGATCAACCACCTGGAGACCGTCGACCGCGGGTTCGTGGCGCTGGACGGCGAGCTGGTCGGCTACCGCCGCAAGGGTGAGAAGCTGTACGAGCTCAAGGAGGCCGAGCTGCTGCGCCAGCGCACCCGGTTCGGCTTCGTCTTCCAGTCCTTCAACCTCTTCCCGCACCTGACGGCGCTGCAGAACGTCGTCGAGGCACCGGTGTCGGCGCAGGGCCGGCCGCGCCGGGAGGTGGAGGCCGAGGCCCGCGAGCTGCTGGCCCGGGTGGGTCTGGCCGACAAGGCCGACGCACACCCGCGGCAGCTGTCGGGCGGGCAGCAGCAGCGGGTGGCGATCGCCCGCGCGCTGGCCATGCGCCCGGCGGTCCTGCTCTTCGACGAGCCGACCTCCGCACTGGACCCCGAGCTGGTGGGTGAGGTGCTCCAGGTGATCGAGGACCTGGCCCGGACCGGCACCACGATGATCGTCGTCACCCACGAGATCGGCTTCGCCCGGCAGGCCGCCGACCAGATCGTCTTCATGGACGAGGGGCGCGTCGTCGAGCAGGGCACCCCCGAGCAGGTCCTCGACGACCCACAGCACGAGCGGACCCGCGCCTTCCTGGCCAGGGTGCTCTGACCCAGCCGCTCCACCCCCTGACCCCGGACGGCGCACCTCGCGCCGTCCGTCGGTCCGGCGCGCCCGCGACCGGACCACCGCCCCGCACAGAAGAGAGAACGACCGTGACTGCACGCCCCCGACACCGTGGCCGCCGCCGCACCGTCTCCGTCCTGGCCGCCGCCGCACTCCTGGCCCTGGCGGCGTGCAGCAGCTCCGCCGACATCGAAGCCGAAGCCCGCGAGGGGACGGCGGACCCGCAGGCCGTCAGCGTCGACACCTCCCCCGACCAGGACCGCGTGCACACCACGGTCAGCGACGAGGCGGTGGCGCTGCTCCCGCCGGGCGCCTTCCCCGACGGCGTGCTGCGCGTCTCGGTGACCCAGGGCGCGGTGCCGCTGGCGTTCTACGCCGACGACAACACCACCGTGATCGGCAGCGAGACCGACCTGGCCACCCTGTTCGCCGACGCCCTGGGCCTGGAGCTGGAGCTGGTGGTCGACGACTGGTCGAACTGGCCGCTGGCCGTGCAGTCCGGCGAGGTGGACGCCGTCGTGTCCAACGTGACGGTGACCGAGGAGCGCAAGCAGCTCTACGACTTCGCCACCTACCGGGTCGACCAGCTCGGCTGGCTGGTCGGTGCGGACTCCGGGTTGTCGATCTCGGCGGCGCCCGACGTCGCCGGGCTGACCGTGGGGGTCTCCTCGGGCACCAACCAGGAGCAGGTCCTGCTCAGCTGGGACGCGGAGAACGTCGCCGCGGGCCTGGAACCGGTGACGATCGACTACCACCAGAGCTACAACGACGCCGTCCTCGCGCTGCAGTCGGGCCGACTGGACGCCTACGTCGGGCCCAACCCGACCGCGGCCTACAGCGCCGCGACCTCCCCGCAGGACTTCGCCATCGCCGGGACGACGAACGGCGGCTGGCCTGCGACCGCGGACATCGCCGTCACCACGGTGAAGGGCAACGGGTACGCCGAGGCGTTCGCCGCGGCCATCGACCACGCCATCGCCGACGGCAGCTACGCCGAGGTGCTGGCCCGCTGGGGGCTGGGCGCCGAGGCCGTCGACGCCTCCCGGGTCAACCCGCCCGGGCTGGGTTCCTGATGCCCGCCCGCCCTCGCGCCCCGCGCCCGCCCCGTCCGAGAGGAACCCCCGTGAAGCTGTCCCACCTGGTCTCCGCCGTCCCGCTGGCGACCGTGATCCTGCTGGCGGCCTGCACCAGCTCGGCCGAGATCGAGGCCGACCAGCGGGCCGACACCGTCGAGGCCGGGGAGAGCGCGGCCCTGGTGGTCGACACCTCCCCCGGGCAGGCCGACCGGGTGCGCAGTGACGAGGCCGCCGAGGCGGTCGCCCTGCTGCCGGACTCCGTCGCCGAGGACGGCGTGCTGACCGTCGGCGTCACCGGCGCCGGGGACCCGCCACTGGGCTTCCTGGCCGACGACAACAGCACGGTGGTGGGCAGCGAGGTGGACATCGCGCAGTTGGTCGCCGACGGCCTGGGCCTGGAGCTCGAGGTGGTCAACACGACGTGGGAGGGCTGGCCGCTGGCCGTGCAGTCCGGCGCCCTGGAGGCGGTGTTCTCCAACGTGGGGGTCAACGCCGAGCGGCTGCAGCTCTTCGACTTCGCCACCTACCGGCAGGGGATCATGGCCTTCATCGCAGCTCCGGACAGTGGACTGGACATCACCGACGCTGCGGGGATCTCGGGCCAGCGCGTCGGGGTGGGGTCGGGCACCAACCAGGAGCGGATCCTGCTGGACTGGAACGCCCAGCTGGAGGCCGACGGGCAGGAGCCGGCGACGCTGGACTACTACGTCAGCGCCGCGGACGCCCTGCTGGCCATCCAGTCCGGTCGGCTGGACACCTACCTCGGGCCCAACCCCAACGCGGTCTACCAGGCGTCGGTCGGTGACCTGGAGGTCGTCGGCACGGTCAACGCCGGGTGGCCGAACACCACCTACGTGGCCGCGACGACCCTGAAGGGCAGCGGCCTGGTGGAGGCGGTGCAGGCGTCGCTGCAGCACGCCTTCGACGACGGCAGCTACGCCCAGACCCTGGCCCGCTGGGGCCTGTCCGACGAGGCCGTCGACGCCCCGGAGGTGAACCCCACCGTCGCGTCGTAGGCACCGGGGCAGGGGCCCGGGACCATCGCGGTCCCGGGCCTTGTGGCGCACCCGTTCACCGGGCCGGCGGCTCCACCCGAGCGAGCCAGGCCGTGAGCAGCTCCTCCAGGGCGACGGCCTGCTGCGGGGTGAGGTCGGCCAGCAGCCGCGCCTCGTTGGCCACGTGGTCGGCGAAGGCCTCGTCGATCACCCGGCGCCCGGCATCGGTCAGGTGGACCACCCGTCCGCGCCCGTCGGCGTCGTCCCGACTGCGGGCGACGAGCCCGTCGCGCTCCAGGCGGTCCAGCCGCTTGCTCATGGCACCGGTGGTCACCATGGTGTGCGCGGCGAGCTCACCGGGGGCCCGGGCGTAGGGCGGTCCACTGCGGCGCAGCGTGGCGAGGACGTCGAACTCGCCCTCGCCCAACCCGTGCCGCCGGTAGACGACGACCAGCTGCTCGGTGAGGTGGCCGGCGAGCCGGTGCAGGCGGCCGATCACCCCCTGCGGGGAGACGTCGAGGTCGGGGCGCTCGCGCGCCCACTCCTGCTGGATCTGTGCCACCCGGTCCACGGGTTGACAGTAGCTTCCCAGGAAGACAAAGTCTCTTCCGTGGAAGACACCCTGCGGTGGTCCCTGGTCACCGCCGTCGCCCCGATCGCCTGGGGAGCCACCTACGTGGTCACCCACCAACTGCTGCCCGCCGGCGTCCCGCTCACCGGTGGCGCGCTGCGGGCACTGCCGGCAGGCCTGCTGCTCCTGGTCCTGGTCCGCCGGCTCCCCCGGGGCGCCTGGTGGTGGCGGTCGGCCGTGCTGGGCACGCTGACCGTGGGGGTCTTCTTCGCCCTGGTCTACGTCTCCGCCCAGCTGCTGCCCAGCGCGGTCGCCTCGACGGTCATGGCCACCTCGCCCCTGGTGCTCGTGCTGCTGGGTTGGGCACTGCTGGGCCAGCAGCCGCGGCGGGCCCACCTGGTGGGCGGGGTCGTCGGCATCGCCGGTGTCGCACTGCTGCTGCTGGGGGACGCGACCGGCGTCGACCCCCGCGGGGTGCTGGCCGCGGTGGCGGCCATGACGTCGTCCTCGGTGGGCTTCGTGCTGGCCCGGCGTTGGGGCGCCACGGAGGACCTGTCGGCGACGACGTCCTGGCAGCTGCTGGCCGGCGGCGCGGGGCTCGCACTGGCGGCCGGGCTCTGCGGTGAGCGGCTGCCGGCCCTGGACCTGCCGGCGGTGCTCGGCTTCGCCTGGGTCACGACGGTGGCCACCGCGCTGGCGTTCGTCTGCTGGTTCGCGGGGTTGCGCCACCTGAGCACCGGCACCGTCGGCCTGATCGGCCTGCTCAACCCGCTCACCGGGGTCGCGCTGGGCTGCCTGCTGGGTGGCGAGTCACTGACCGGCCGGCAGGTCGTGGGCGCGGCGCTCGTCGTCGGCGGCATCGCCCTCGGCCAGCCGGCGGTGACCCGGGCGCTGCGCCGTCGGACACGCCCGCCGGTGCGAGGGGACGCGCGGACCGGCCGCACGCCCCCTCACCCGTCGTCCCCCGGTCAGACCGCCGGGCCGCCGCACCCGGCGCCGCGGGCGACGGCGGTCAGGTCCGCGCCGGCCAGCCCGGCGACCGGGCGCGGGTCGCTCACGGGCTGCCAGCGGCCCTCGACCACGGCGTAGTCCACCGCCGGCCCGTCGGCGACGAACCGGGCGACGGCGGTCACCAGCCGGGCGACGTCGTCACCGGTGGTGCCCACCCCGACACTGGCCCGCAGCGCCCCCTCGGGGACGCCGAGCCGGGCCAGCAGCGGGTGCGCGCAGAACCGCCCGTCCCGCACGCCGATGCCGTGCTCGGCGGACAGGTACGCCGCGACCAGGCCCGGGTCGGCGCCCGCGACGGTGAAGCCGACGACGCCGGTGGGCTCCACCGAGTCCGACCAGATGCGCAGCAGCCGCACGCCGTCCACGGCGTCCAGCCCCTCGACGAGCTGCTCGCGGAGGGCCCGCTCGTGCTCCTCGAGCTCGCCGGGGGCCAGCGCGGCGAGCGCGTCGCAGGCGGCGGCGAGGGCGACGGCGCCCAGGACGTTGGGCGACCCGCCCTCGTGCCGGTGCGGGGCGGCCACCCAGCCGGCCGACTCGACCGTGACCTCGGTGACGGCTCCCCCACCGGCCAGGTGCGGGCGGCCGGTGTCCAGCCAGTCCCGCCGCCCGACCAGGGCGCCGACGCCGAAGGGTGCGTAGGCCTTGTGCCCGGAGAAGGCAACCCAGTCCGCACCGGAGTCGGCGAGGGAGAACCGGCGGTGCGGGACGGACTGGGCGCCGTCGACGACCACCCGGGCACCCGCGGCGTGCGCCAGCGCGACGACGTCTGCCAACGGCAGCGACTCCCCGGTGACGTTGGAGGCGCCGGTGACGGCGACCAGGGCGTAGGACCGGGCGGCCAGCGCCTCGCCCAGCGCCCGCAGGGTGTCGGCCACGGTGGGCCGGGTGGGCAGCACGGTGCAGGCGCCGCCGCCGGACCGCTCGCGCTGCTGCCACGGCAGCAGGTCGGCGTGGTGCTCGCAGTCCAGCACCAGCACCGCGCCACCGGCGGGCAGGCAGCCGGCGAGCAGTCCCAGGCCGTCGGTGGTGTTGCGGGTCAGCACGCAGACGTCGTCCGGGCGGGCGCCGACGAAGGCCGCGACGGTGTCCCGCGCCGACTCGTACAGGGCCGTGGAGACCTGGGAGAGGTGGCCGGCGCCGCGGTGCACGCTGGCGTAGAGCGGCAGCGCCTCGGCCACTCGGGCGGCGACCGCGGCCAGTGCCGGGGCACTCGCGGCGACGTCGAGGTTGGCGTACTGCGCGGTGCCGCCGGTGACCAGCGGCACGCGGGTGTCGGCGCCGACGGCGGGCAGCAGGGCGGGGACGGGACGGCAGGCGAGGGTCGTGGACATGCTCGGACTCCTGGTGGGTCAGGGCCCGCACGCGAGGCGGGACCGGCGCTTGCGGCTGCGCTGCGCAGCCGCCGGGTCGTCACCCGGAGCACCCCATCGCGGTGGAAGGGTTGCCGACCAGCGAGCCGGGGCTTCGCGCTGGTACTCGTGACCTGGTCCCAGCCTGGCAGACCCCCGGGCTACCCGTCAATCCCGATCGACGTGGTGGAGAACAGACGGCACGGGCCGGACAGCCCCGCGAGGAGCTGCCCGGCCCGGGGCCGTGCGGGTCAGAACGCGGGGATGACCGCGCCGTCGTACTCGTCGAGGATGAACTGGCGCACCTCGTCGGAGTGCAGCAGCTCCTCCAGGGTCTGGATCCGCTCGTCGGACTCGTCACCGGCGCGCACGACCACCAGGTTGGCGTTGGGGTTGCCCTCGGCCTCCTCCAGCGCGAGGGCGTCCTGCGCCGGGGACAGGTCGGCGTCGATGGCGTAGTTGCCGTTGATCACCGCGATGTCGACGTCGGCCAGCGAGCGGGGCACCTGGGCCGCCTCGACCTCGGAGATCTCCAGGTCCAGCGGGCTGCTCTCCACGTCCAGCGAGGTGGGGGCGGCGTCACCGGTGTCGGCCAGCACGACCAGGTCGTTGGCCTCCAGCAGCCGCAGCGCGCGGGCGGCGTTGGTGGGGTCGTTCGGGATCGCCACGGTCGCGCCCTGCTCCAGCTGCGACAGGTCGGTCAGCGACTGCGAGTAGATGCCCAGCGGCTCGACGTGCACCGGCTCCAGGGCGGTGAAGTCGTAGCCCGCGGTCGACTCCTGCTCCTCCAGGTAGGGCACGGTCTGGAAGAAGTTGGCGTCCAACGAGCCGTCGTCCAGCGCGACGTTGGGCTGCACGTAGTCGGTGAACTCGACGACGTCGAGGTCCAGCCCGGCGTCCTCGGCCAGGTTCTCCTCCACGAAGCGCAGGATCTCCGCGTGCGGGACCGGCGAGGCACCGACGCGCAGCGGCTCGTCGGCGCCGGACAGCTCGGCGTCCCCACCGCCGCAGGCAGCGAGGACCGCGGTGGTGGTGAGGGCGGACAGGGTCAGGGCGAGGCGACGCACGAGGTTCTCCATGGGGTGGTCAGCGACGCGCCAGTCGGCGCGCCCAGGTGTCGCCGCCGAACTGCAGCGCCTGGACGACGACGAGCAGCAGGGCGACGGTGAGCAGGGTGATGTCGGTGCGGAACTGCTGGTAGCCGAACCGGATGGCGAAGTCGCCCAGGCCGCCGCCGCCGATGGCGCCGGCCATGGCCGAGTAGCTGATCAGCGCGACGACGGTGACGGTGACGCCGGCGACCAGCGAGGGCAGCGCTTCGGGCAGCAGCACGGTGCGGACGACGTCCCGGCGGCGGGCGCCCATCGCCAGGGCCGCCTCGACCTTGCCGTGCGCGACCTCGCGCAGGCTGGTCTCGACCAGCCGGGCCAGGAACGGGACGGCGCCGATGGTCAGCGGGACGATCGCGGCGGTGGAGCCGATGGTGGTGCCGACCAGGCCACGGGTCAGCGGGGCGACCAGCACCAGCAGGATGATGAACGGCAGCGAGCGCCCCAGGTTGACGACCAGGCCGAGGACCCGGTGCAGCACCGGGTGCGGGGCCAGCGCGCGGGGTCCGGTGACGGTGAGCAGCACGCCGAGCGGGATGCCCAGCAGCACGGTGACCACCGCGGAGACGGCGACCATGTAGAGGGTCTCGCCGGTGGCGTCGGCCAGCTGCGGCCAGATCCGGGACCAGTCGCTCATCGGGCCGCCCCGGCCACGACGCGCTCGACCCGGGACCCGGCACCGCGCAGCCGTTCCAGGGCGCCGTCCAGGCCGCTCTGGTCGGCGCCGGTGACCCGCAGCAGCAGCCGGCCGTGCCGGCCGCCGGCGACGGTCTCCACCGAGCCGCCGGCGACCTCGACGTCCAGGCCGAGCCCGCCGACCAGCGCCTGCAGGACCCGGGTCTCGGGGGCCGCGTCGGTGACGGTGACCCGCACCAGGGTCCCGGTGTCCCGGTCGTCGGCCAGCGGGGCCGGCAGCAGGGCCTCGGCCAGTGGGGAGTCCCCGCGCGACAGCACCTCGTCGAGGCGGCCGCCGTCGACGACCCGGCCGGCCTCCAGCAGCACCGCGGAGTCGCAGACCGCCTTGACCACGGACATCTCGTGGGTGATGAGCAGGACGGTGAGGCCCAGCTCGTCGCGCACCCGGCGCAGCAGCTGCAGCACGCCGGTGGTGCTGGCCTGGTCCAGTGCGGAGGTGGCCTCGTCGCAGAGCAGCACCGTGGGCCGGGCGGCCAGCGCGCGGGCGATGGCCACCCGCTGCTTCTGCCCGCCGGACAGCTGCGCGGGCCGGGCCGTGGCCCGCTCGGCCAGGCCGACCAGGTCCAGCAGCTCCCCCGAGCGGCGCCGCCGCTCCGCGCGGCCGACACCGGCCAGCTCCAGCGGGTGCTCGACGTTCTCCGCCGCGGTCCGGGAGTCCATCAGCTCGAAGTGCTGGAAGACCATGCCGATCGAGCTGCGGGCCTTCCGGACCTCCTCGGCGGACAGGTCGGTGAGCACCCGGCCGTCGACGGTCACCGAGCCCGAGGTGGGCCGCTCCAGCAGGTTGACCAGCCGGATCAGCGTGCTCTTGCCCGACCCGGAAGGACCGACGACGCCGGCGAAGTCACCGGCGGGGACGGCGAGGTCGACGCCGTCGAGCGCGACGACCTCCTGGCCGCCGCGGGCGGCCGGGAAGACCTTGCGGACGTTCGACAGTTCGATCACGGGGAGGGGGTCTCCTGGCTGTGGGGGCCCGCGGGACGGCACACGGGCACGGCCGACCCGGCGGCGCGGGGGTGGAGCGGAGGTGCGGACGGCCACGGGAGGGCCGACGGGGTCAGCGACAGAGCCAGCTGGCGGTGCCGGCGTGGTCGACGGCGAGGTCGCGCGTCAGGAGGAGCCGGGGCACCCCGCCATGGTGCACGGCCGTGCGCTATCCCTACAAACCCGGTGGGGTTTGTGTGAGGGGGTTCTCACCCCACCGACGCCTCCGGATGGAAGGCCCCTCGCCCATTCGGCCGACGATCGCACCGTCAATCCCTACTAGACCGATGAGGGAAGTGGACAACGGTCGGCGGCGTTGGCTAGCGTCGTGGCCGGTCGAGAGCGTCAGCATCGAGCCCTGGCTTGCTGACCGGCAACCCCCCGTCCCGGCGGGGTGCCCCAGGTGATGACCCGGCGGAGGCGTCCACCTCCGCAAGCGGGGACACAGCACGAGGAGAGCCATGACCCACACGCCCCTGCACCTCGTCGCCGCGCTGGAGGGCGCCGGCTGGCACCCGGCCGCCTGGCGGGAGCCCGGCGCCCGCCCCCGCGAGCTGCTCACCGCCCGGTACTGGGTGGACCTGGCCGCCGAGGCCGAACGTGGCCTGCTCGACGCGGTGACCATCGAGGACGCCCTGCAGCTGCATTCCGAGGACCCCTTCGCCCCCGACGACCGCACCGACCGGGTCCGCGGCCGCCTGGACGCGGTGCTGCTGGCCGCCCGGGTCGCCCCGACCACCCGGCACCTGGGCTTCCTCCCGACGGCGGTCACCACGCACACCGAGCCCTTCCACCTGTCCAAGGCCGTCGCCACGCTGGACCACGTGTCCACCGGGCGGGCCGGGGTCCGGGTGCAGGTCGCGGTCCGCGCCGACACCGCCGGGCACTTCGGCCGCCGCGAGGTGCCGGCCGTCAGCCGGGACCGCCACGACGACCCGGAGGTCCAGCGGTTCGTCGCCGACCAGTTCGACGAGGCCGCCGAGTACGTCGAGGTGCTCCGCCGGCTCTGGGACAGCTGGGAGGACGACGCCGAGATCCGGGACGCCGCCACCGGCCGGTTCGTCGACGTCGACAAGCTGCACCACGTCGACTTCGAGGGCCGTTCGTTCTCGGTGCGGGGGCCCTCGATCACCCCGCGCCCGCCGCAGGGCCAGCCGGTCGTCGCCGCGCTCGGGCACGCCGAGGTGCCGTGGCGCTTGATCGGCCGCTCCGCGGACCTGGGCTTCGTCACCCCGACCGACGCCGCCGACGCCGCCCGGCTGGTGGCCGCGGTGCGCAGCGAGCAGGCCGACGCCGGTCGCGCCGAGGAGACCGTGCACGTGTTCGGTGACCTCGTCGTGGCGCTCGACGAGGACGAGGCCACCGCCCGGGAGAGGTTGCAGCGGCTGGACGAGTGGGCCGGCGTCGCGTTCACCAGCGACGCCCACGTGTTCACCGGGACGCCGTCCCAGCTGGCCGACCTGCTCGGTGAGTGGCAGCAGGCCGGGCTGACCGGCTTCCGGCTGCGCCCGGCGACGCTCCCGCACGACCTGGAGCAGATCACCCGCGGCCTGGTGCCCGAGCTGCAGCGCCGTGGCCTGTTCCGCAACGGGTACGAAGCCGACACCCTGCGCGGGCTGCTCGGCCTGGGCCGCCCGGCCAACCGCTACGCCGCCCAGCCCACGAACGCCTGAGGAGCCCGCGATGCCCAAGCAGATCCACCTCGCCGCGCACTTCCCCGGCGTCAACAACACCACCGTGTGGAGCGACCCCGCCTCGGGCAGCCACATCGAGTTCGACTCGTTCCGCGAGTTCGCGCAGATCGCCGAGGCCGGCAAGCTCGACTTCGTCTTCCTGGCCGAGGGCCTGCGACTGCGCGAGCAGAACGACCGCATCTACGACCTGGACGTCGTCGGCCGGCCCGACACCTTCACCGTGCTGGCCGCGCTGGCCGCCGTCACCGAGCGGATCGGGCTGACCGGCACGATCAACTCCACGTTCAACGAGCCCTACGAGGTGGCCCGGCAGTTCGCCACCCTCGACCACCTCTCCGACGGCCGCGCCGCCTGGAACGTGGTGACCTCCTGGGACGCGTTCACCGGCGAGAACTTCCGGCGCGGCGGCTTCCTGGCCCAGGCCGACCGGTACGACCGCGCGAGGTCCTTCCTGCAGACCGCGCTGGAGCTCTTCGACTCCTGGCGGGGCGACGAGGTGGTCGCGGACAAGGACAGCGGCACGTTCCTGGCCGACCCGCACCCCGGGGCCTTCGCGCACCGGGACGCCTTCTTCGACATCGCCGGCCAGTTCGACGTCCCCCGGAGCCCGCAGGGCCGCCCGGTGGTCTTCCAGGCCGGCGACTCCGACGAGGGCCGGGACTTCGCCGCCGCCGCGGCCGACGTCATCTTCTCCCGGCACAGCACGCTGGAGGCCGGCCAGGCCTTCTACGCGGACGTGAAGGGGCGGCTGCCCCGGTTCGGCCGCACCCGCGAGGAGCTGCTGATCATGCCCGCGGCCACCTTCGTCCTCGGTGACACCGAGGACGAGGCGGCCGAGCTGGCGCACGAGGTCCGGATGGCGCAGGTCTCCCCCGCGACGGCGGTGGCGTTCCTCGAGCAGCTGTGGAACCGGGACCTCTCCGACCACGATCCCGACGGTCCGCTGCCCTCGGTCGACCCGGTGGTCGGGGAGAACACCATCGCCCGGGGCCGGGCCAGCGTGCGGATGCACCGCGACCCGGTGGCCACCGCGCACGAGTGGCGGGCCAAGGCCGAGGCCGAGGGGCTGACCAGCCGCGAGCTGATCGTCGAGGTGACCGGCCGGCAGTCCTTCATCGGCACCCCGGCCACGGTCGCGGCGACCATCGACGAGTTCGTGCAGGCCGACGCCAGCGACGGCTTCGTGCTGGCCCCGCACATCACCCCCGGCGGCCTGGCGCCCTTCGTCGAGCAGGTCGTGCCGCTGCTGCAGGAGCGCGGGGTGTTCCGCACCGACTACGAGGGGACGACGCTGCGCGAGCACCTCGGGCTGCCGCTGCGACAGCCCGGTGGGGCAGCGGCCGCGGCCTCCTGAGCCGACCGTGGAGGCGCACTGGTTCCTGCCCACCCGCGGGGACGGCCGGGACGTCGGACCGGGGCCACGACCGGGGCCACCGAACACGCCCAGCCCACCGCCGTCCTGACCGCGGGCGCGGGTGCGGGTGGGGGGGCGGCCACAGTCGCGAGGAGGGCCGGGACGGGGCAGCTCCCCGCCCTGAGCAGGCAGCGCGGAGCCGCCCGGTGGCAGGGCCACCGGACTGTGGAGTCCGGTTGACGAGCCGGCGTCAGCCGACTTAGGTGAGCCTCACCTTAGTGAGCGACTCCGAGCTGCCCCCCGCAGCGCCGCCGTCCGGCCCCTTGACGGGGTCGGGCCCGAGCCCTCGAGGACGACCCCCGTGACCACACCCCGCGCCACCCTGCCCAGCCCCGGCCGGACGTCGGTGGACCAGCTGCTGACCGCCGACACCCGCGAGGCCTACCGCGCCACCATGTCCCAGGCCGTCGGACTCGTCGCCGGACGGCTGGCCGCCGTCGACGCACCGCAGACCGGTGTCCGCCCCGCCGCGCTGGCCCCGCAGGTCGCCGCCGTCGACCTGGACACCCCGCTCACCGACACCACCGCCGCCCTCGACGAGCTGTCCCGGCTCTGGCTCCACGACGCCGTCTGGTTCCACGAGCCGACCTACCTGGCGCACCTGAACTGCCCGGTCGTGCTGCCGGCGCTGGCCGCCGAGGCGCTGGCCAGCGCGGTGAACAGCTCGCTGGACACCTGGGACCAGTCCGCCGGCGCCACGCTGATCGAGCAGCGACTGGTCGGCTGGCTGGCCGACCGCGCGGGTCTGGGCCCCGACGCCGACGGTGTGTTCACCAGCGGCGGGACGCAGTCCAACCTGCAGGCCCTGCTGCTGGCCCGGGACGAAGCCTGCACCCGGCAGCGGCGGCACCGCCCCGACGCCCGGCTGCCCGAGCTACTCTCGGGCCTGCGGGTGTTCACCTCCGAGGTCGGCCACTTCAGCGTGCAGACCTCGGCCGCCCTGTTGGGCCTCGGCGAGGACGCCGTCGTGGCGGTGCCCTGCGACGCGCGGATGCGGATGCGGCCCGACGCGCTGGCCGCCGCGCTCGACGGCGCCCGCGCCTCCGGGCTGACCCCGATGGCCGTCGTCGGCACCGCCGGCACCACGGACTTCGGCAGCATCGACCCACTGGCGGCCATCGCCGACCTGTGCGCCGACCACGGCGCCTGGATGCACGTGGACGCCGCCTACGGCGGTGGTCTGCTCGTCTCCCCCACCCGCCGGCACCTGCTGGCCGGGGTCGAACGCGCCGACTCGGTGACCGTCGACCCGCACAAGACGTTCTTCCAGCCGGTGGCCTGCAGCGTGCTGCTGGTGCGCGACGCCGACACCCTGCGGCACGTCACGCACCACGCCGACTACCTCAACCCGGAGGAGGCACCCGAGCCCAACCAGGTCGACAAGAGCCTGCAGACCACCCGGCGCTTCGACGCACTCAAGCTCTGGACGACGCTGAGGGTGCTGGGTGCCGACGGCATCGGCGAGCTGGTCGACCGGGTCGTGGACCTGGCCGCCGAGACGTGGCCGCTGCTGGACGCCGACCCCCGGATCGAGGTCGTCGTCCGGCCCGAACTGTCGACGCTGGTCTTCCGGTACGTCCCCGCGGGCGGGCTGGACGGGCACCTGGACGATGACGCCGTCGACGAGCTCAACCGGCACGTCCGGCGGGCGGTGGCGGCGTCCGGGCAGGCGGTGCTGGGCGGGACGACGGTGCACGGCCGTGCCCACCTGAAGACCACGCTGCTCAACCCGACGGCGACGCTGGACCAGCTGGTCACCGTGCTGGGCCTGGTCACCGGGCACGCCGAGGACTGGCTGGCGCAACGGGTGCCGGCGGGGGTGGCCCGGTGACCCGGGTGCACGACGTCGTCGGCATCGGGCTGGGACCGTTCAACCTGGGCCTGGCTGCGCTCGCCGAGCCACTGCCCGACCTGGACGTGCTGGTCCTCGAGCAGCACGACGACTTCTCCTGGCACCCCGGGATGCTGCTGGAGCGGGCCACCCTGCAGGTGCCCTTCCTGGCCGACCTGGTCAGCCTGGCCGACCCGACGTCCCGCTTGTCCTTCCTCGCCTGGCTCAAGCAGACCGGCCGGCTGTACCGCTTCTACATCCGCGAGGAGTTCGCCCCGCTGCGTGCGGAGTTCGACCGGTACTGCCGCTGGGCGGCCGGTGAGCTCGCCGCCTCGATCCGGTTCTCCCGGCACGTGCACACCGTCACCCACGACGGCGCGCACTGGGTGGTGCACTCCATCGACACCGTCACCGGCGACCGGCACACCGACGTCGCCCGGGCCCTGGTGCTGGGCACCGGCACACCACCGCACGTGCCACCGGCCTGCGCGGACCTCCCGCTGGACGCCGTGGACGGTGGCCCGCCGGTGGTGCACACCAGCGGCTACCTGCCCGCCCGCGACCGGCTGCGCGCCGCCGCGGCCGACGGCGGCACGATCACCGTGCTGGGCAGCGGCCAGTCCGCGGCCGAGGTCTACCGGGACCTGCTGCCCGGCGCCCGGGACGGCGGCTACCGGGTCGACTGGGTCACCCGCTCCCCACGGTTCTTCCCGCTGGAGTACACGAAGCTGACCCTGGAGATCACCTCCCCCGACCACATCGACCACTTCCACGGTCTCCCCGCGGCCGACCGGGACGCCCTGCTGGCCAGCCAGGCCCAGCTGTACAAGGGCATCGACGGCGACGTCGTCGATGAGGTGTACGAGTTGCTGTACGAGCTCGACCTGGACGGCCCGCCGCCCACCCGGCTGCTGACGGCCACCGAGCTGGAGACCGCAGCCCGGGACGCCGAGGGCCTCACCCTGGGCCTGCGCAACACCCAGACCGGCGAGGCGTTCAGCACCCGCACCGACGCGCTGGTGCTGGCCACCGGGTACCGGCACCGCGTGCCGGACTTCCTGACCCCCGTCGCCGACCGGTTCCGCTGGGACGACCGGGGCCGGTTCGACGTCCGCCGCGACTGGTCGGTGGACCACGACCGGACCGTGTTCGTGCAGAACGCGGAGAGCCACACGCACGGCTTCACCGCCCCCGACCTGGGCATGGGCGCGCACCGGAACTCCGCGATCCTGGCCGCGCTGACCGGCCGGGAGCCCTACCCGGTGGAGCGCTCCATCGCCTTCCAGACCTTCGGCGTCCCGGCGCCGGCCACCCGAGAGGTGCCCGCATGAGCTTCCAGCTGACCCCCGTCGACCCGGCCGCGGACGGCCCACTGCTGCACTCCTGGGTCACCGCGCCCCGGGCGCGGTTCTGGCAGATGCAGGGCGCAAGCCAGGCCGACGTCGTCGCCGCGTACGCCGAGATCGACGCCTCCCCGCACCACGACGCGTTCCTGGGACGGGTGGAGGGCGAGCCGGTGTTCCTCACCGAGCGCTACGACCCCGCCGCAGACCCGGTGAGCCAGGTGTTCGAGGTCGAGCCCGGCGACATCGGCATGCACCTGCTCGTCGGCCCGACCACCGTGCCCGTCCCCGGCTTCACCCTCGCCGTCATGCGCACCGTGCTGGCCTGGCTGTTCGACGACCCGGTCGTGCACCGGGTCGTCGTCGAACCCGACGCGGCGAACACCGCGGTGCACCGGCTCAACGCCCGGGCCGGCTTCGTGGTGGTCGGTGAGGTCGAGCTGCCGACCAAGCGGGCACTGGTGTCCACCTGCACCCGTGAGCAGTTCCTGGCCTCGCTGCGCTCCTCGGAGATGACGGCGTGACCACCACCCTGACGCCGTCCACCACCGCGCACCTGACGCCGGCGGCGTGGGCTGCGGCGACCCGGCACGTCGTGGCGAAGGCGCTGGCCGAGTTCAGCCACGAGCGGCTGCTCGTGCCGCACCCCCTGGGGGGTGACCGTTGGCGGGTGACCAGTGACGACGGGGGCACCGAGTACCACTTCGCGGCCCGGGTGCTGGCCCTGGACCACTGGGTCGTCGAGCCCGACACCGTCGTCCGGCTGCGCGGGGAGCAGGTCGCCGAGCTGGACGCGCTGCAGTTCGTGATCGACCTGCGCGGCGCCCTGGACCTCACCGACGCGGTGCTGCCGGTCTACCTGGAGGAGGTCTCCTCCACCCTGGCCTCCCGGGCGTTCAAGGCCGCCCGCGGGGGACCGAGCGCCGCCGAGCTGGTGGATGCCGACCTGCAGACCGTCGAGGCCGCGATGACCGAGGGGCACCCGTGCTTCGTGGCCAACAACGGCCGGCTGGGCTTCTCCGCTGCGGAGTACCCGGCCTACGCCCCCGAGGCCGCGGCGCCGGTCGCGCTCGTGTGGCTGGCCGCCCGGCAGGACCGGTCCACCTTCGCCGCCTCGGCCGACCTCACCGAGGAGGCCCTGCTCGCCGGCGAGCTGGACCAGGCCACCCGGGACCGGTTCACCGCCGTCCTCACCGGGCTCGGCCTGGAGCCGGCCGCGTACCGCTGGATCCCGGTGCACCCCTGGCAGTGGGAGAACCGGGTCGCCGTCACCTTCGCCCAGGAGCTGGCCACCCGGGAGCTGGTGCACCTGGGTGAGGGGGACGACGAGCTACAGGCCCAGCAGTCGATCCGCACGTTGTTCAACCGCAGCCGACCTGACCGGCACTACGTGAAGACCGCGCTGTCGGTGCTCAACATGGGCTTCCTACGCGGGCTGTCCACCGAGTACATGGCGGTGACCCCGGCGATCAACGACTGGGTGCACGACCTGGTCACCTCCGACCCGGTGCTGTCCCGCTGCGGGTTCAGCATCCTGCGGGAGCGGGCCGCCGTCGGGTTCCGGTCCCGGTGGGTGGAGCAGGCCACCGTCGCCGGCTCGCCCTACCGCAAGATGCTGGCCGCGCTGTGGCGGGACAGCCCGGTGCCGGCGCTGCGCCCGGGCCAGCAGCTGGCCACCATGGCCGCGCTGCTGCACGTCGACGACGCGGGCCGCCCCTTCGTCTCCGCGCTGGTGGAGCGTTCCGGGCTGCCGGCCCGGGAGTGGCTGCGCCGCTACCTGGACGCCTACCTCGTGCCGGTCGTGCACTGCCTGACCGCGCACGACCTGGCGTTCATGCCGCACGGGGAGAACCTGGTGTTGGTCCTGGAGGACGGCGTGCCGGTGCGGGCGGTGATGAAGGACGTCGGTGAAGAGGTCGTGCTGATGAACACCGACGTCCCGCTGCCGGCCGAGGTGGAGCGGATCCGGGTGACCGTGCCGACCTCCCACGTCGCGCTGTCGGTGCAGACCGACGTGTTCGACTGCTTCTTCCGGTTCCTCTCGGCGCTGCTGCACACCGACGGGGTGCTGCCCCAGGACCTGTTCTGGGCAGAGGTGGCGCAGTGCCTGCGCGCGCACGCCGAGGCCACCCCGGAGCTGGCCGGACGACGGGTGGACCTGGCCGCGCCGACGTTCCCGCTGTCCTGCCTGAACCGGCTGCAGCTGCGGGACAACCGGCAGATGGTCGACCTGACCGATCCGTCCGCGGCGCTGCAGCTGGTCGGCGAGCTGGCCAACCCGCTGCACGGCCGCTGAGCCGGTGCGGCAGGGTCAGGCCATGACCCTGCCGCAGGCCGTCACCCGGTACGCCGCCCAGCTGCACGCCGGGCACACCGGCGGGCACGCGATCGACTCCCCGCTGGGCGCCTGGCTGCTGGTGGCCCTGGCCGCCCCGGCGGCGCCACCGGGCAGCCCGGCGGCCGCCGAGCTGGAGGCCGCACTGGGCATGCCGGCGGCGGAGGCCGGGGCGCTGGCCGCCTGGCTGCTGGCCGACCCGCACCCGGCGGTGGCCGTCGCGGCCGCGGCGTGGACCGCCCCCGAGGTGCAGACGCCAGCCCTGCGACGGTGGGCCGAGGGACTCCCGGCCGGCGCCCCGCACACCCCGGTCGTCCCCACCCAGGCGCAGGTGGACGCCTGGGCCGACGAGGCCACCGGCGGCCAGATCCCCAGGTTCCCGCTGGAGGTCACCCCGGCGACGCTGCTGCTGATCGCCACCGCGCTGGCCACCGACGTCCGCTGGCGGGAGCCGTTGCGGCCCGCGCCGGCCGCCGAGCTGGGCCCGGACGCACCACTGGCCCGGGACCGCACCCAGGTGCTGACCGCAGCCTGGGACAGCGACCACGCCGTGGTCCGCGCACGCCGCAGCGGGGTCGCCGCCCTGGTCGCACACCCCTCGACGACCGGCCTGCTCGTGGTGTCCCTGGCCGCGGCACCGGACGTGGCCCCGGCCGACGTGCTGGCCGACGCCCACGAGCTGGCCGTCACCCTGGCCCGCGACCCGGACTCCCTCGACCGGGTCGATGCCTTCGGGCTGCCGCTGGCGGACGGTCCGGTCATCGGGGTCACCGAACGGGTCGCCCAGCTGCCGGTGCCGGAGACCCACGCCGTCCAGCACCAGGCGTTCCTGCCGGCCTGGCGGGCGGAGAGCCGTCACGACCTGCTGGAGCTGCAGTGGCCCGGCGTCCCCGCGGCCGTCGTCGCCCTCGCCGACCTGCTGCGGGACCAGCCGGACCCGCCACCACTGGAAGCCGAGGCGGTCCAGGCCGCCGTCGGGTCCTTCACCCGCGAGGGGTTCCGCGCAGCCGCGATCACCGCCATCGGGGTACGCGCCGCCGGCATGCCCTGGCACCAGGAGGGCCTGCTGCGCGAGGTGACGCTCCGGTTCGGCCACCCGCACGCCGTCGTCGCGGTGGCCGTCGATGAGACCGGCGGGCCGTGGCACGGGCTGCCGGTGTTCAGCGCCTGGGTGGCGCGCAGCCGGGAGGTCGGCGCGGACTGACCCGTCGGTGGCTCAGCCCCCGACGGTGGCCAGCGCGTGCCGGGCGATCTGCAGCTCCTCGTCCGTGGGGACGACGAGGACCGGCACCCCAGCGCCGTCCGGGCTGACCACCCGGACCCCGCGGTCGGCGGCCCCGTTGCGGGCGGGGTCGACGGCCAGCCCGAGGTGCCCCAGCCCGGCGACCACCCGGGCCCGGACCTCGGGGCTGTTCTCCCCCACCCCGGCGGTGAAGACCAGCCCGTCCAGCCCACCGAGGTGGGCGAGGTAGGCCCCGACGTAGCCGCGGACCCGGTGCGCGTACACGTCCAGCGCGAGCTCGGCCTGCGCGTCACCGGCCGCGGCGGCGGCCAGCACGTCGCGCAGGTCCCCGGTGCCGGTCAGCCCGGCCAGGCCGCTGCGTCGGTTGAGCAGGGTGTCCAGCCCGTCGACGTCCAGGCCCTGGCGGAGCAGGTGCAACAGCGCGCCGGGGTCCAGGTCTCCCCCGCGGGTGCCCATGACGAGGCCCTCCAGCGGGGTCAGCCCCATCGAGGTGGCGATCGACCGGCCGGCGTCGACCGCGCAGGCCGAGGCGCCGTTGCCCAGGTGCAGAACCACCAGCTTGGCGTCCGGGCGGCCCAGGTGGTCCGCGGTGACCCGGGAGACGTACTCGTGCGAGGTGCCGTGGAAGCCGTAGCGGCGGACCCCGTACCGGGCGGCGAGCTCGGCGTCCACGGCGTAGGTCGAGGCCTCGGGCGGCATCGTGGCGTGGAAGGCGGTGTCGAAGACGGCGACCTGCGGGACGTCGGGGAACGCCGCGCGGGCCGCCCGGATGCCGAGCAGACCCGGCGGGTTGTGCAGCGGGGCAAGGGTGGACAGCGCCTCGATGGCGGCCTCCACCTCGGCGTCCACGACGACGGGGGCGCTGAACCGGGCACCCCCGTGCACCACCCGGTGCCCGACGACGTCCGGGGCCAGCTCCGGGCCGTGCTCGGCGCAGGTCGCCATCATCAGCGCCAGCGCGGCGGTGTGGTCGGGCAGCGGGGCGGTGACGGTGACCTCGCCGGCCGGGCCTCGGTGGCGCAGCGAGCCGCCCTCGGTGCCGATCCGCTCGACCAGGCCGGCCGCCAGCACGGTCTCGGCGTCGTCGAGCAGGCGGTACTTCAGCGAGGAGGACCCGCTGTTGAGGACCAGCACGGTGCTCACTCGCCGGCCGCCTGGATGGCGGTGATCGCGATGGTGTTGACGATGTCGCGCACGGTGGCTCCCCGGGAGAGGTCGTTGACCGGCTTGTTGAGGCCCTGCAGCACCGGTCCGATGGCCACGGCCCCCGCCGAGCGCTGCACCGCCTTGTAGGTGTTGTTGCCGGTGTTGAGGTCCGGGAAGACGAACACGGTGGCCTGCCCGGCGACCGCGGAGCCGGGCAGCTTCGAGGCCCCGATCGCCGGGTCGGCGGCGGCGTCGTACTGCATCGGGCCGTCCACGACGAGCTCCGGCGCCCGCTCGCGGACCAGCGCGGTGGCCTCCCGCACCTTGTCCACGTCGGCGCCGGTGCCCGAGGTGCCGGTCGAGTAGGACAGCATCGCCACCCGCGGCTCGATGCCGAAGCGGGCCGCGGTGGCCGCGGAGGAGATCGCGATGTCGGCCAGCTGGGCGGCGTCCGGGAGCGGGTTGACCGCACAGTCGCCGTAGACCAGCACCCGGTCGGCCAGCGCCATCAGGAAGACGCTGGACACCACCGACACCCCGGGCCTGGTGCGGATGACCTCGAAGGCGGGCCGGATGGTGTGCGCGGTGGTGTGCGCGGCGCCGGACACCATCCCGCCGACCAGGCCGAGCTGCACCATCATCGTGCCGAAGTACGACACGTCGGGGACCACGTCGAGCGCTGCCTCCACGGTCATCCCGCGGTGCGCCCGCAGCCGGGCGTACTCCTCCGCGAACCGGGTCCGCAGCCCCTCGTCGAACGGGCTGACCACCTCGGCACCGGCCAGGTCCAGGCCCAGCTCGGAGGCCCGGGCGCGCACCTTGGCCTCGTCCCCGAGCAGGGTCAGCCGGGCGATCCGGCGGGACAGCACGATCGCCGCCGCGCG
The DNA here is from genome assembly GCF_979256525.1 of Klenkia sp. AC732. Taxonomy (NCBI): domain Bacteria; kingdom Bacillati; phylum Actinomycetota; class Actinomycetes; order Geodermatophilales; family Geodermatophilaceae; genus Klenkia; species Klenkia sp. AC732. Next base: position 22,070 of record NZ_CEEDOS010000022.1, read on the forward strand.
CAGCACCCGGTCGTCGTCCCCCTCGGGCAGGACGACGTGCTGGGCCGCGGCGCGGCTGCGCTCGGTGAGCAGGTGCTCGAACATCAGCGGCGTGACGACGGTGGAGCGGCCGACGTCCAGGCTCTCCAGCAGCCGGCGGGTGTCCACGGCCTCGTCGAAGAGCGCGATGGAGGTCTCGGTCTTGCGCGGGGAGTCAGCGGCGATGAGCCCGCGGGTGTGGATGACCCGGGCGGTGGTGTCGAAGGTGCCCAGGTCGGTGCGCACGATGGGCAGCGAGGAGCCCAGCCCGGCGATGAGCTGGACGACGGGCTCGGGCAGGTCGATGCCGCCGTTGAGCAGGATGCCGGTGGGCGAGGGGTAGGTGCCGGCGGCGTGCGCGGTCATCACGGCCAGCACGACGTCGGGCCGGTCGCCGGGGACGACGACCACGGAGCCCTCGGTGAGCCGGGGCAGCACGTTGACCATCGACATCGCGGCGACGACGACGCCCATCGCCTCCCGGCCCATCAGCTCCGGGTCCCCGGCGACCAGCTCGCCGTCCACGGCTGCGGCGACCGCGGCGAACGTCGGCGCGATGAGGAACGGCTCCTCCGGGATCGCCCACACCGGGCGCGGGGTGACGGCGCTGACCGCGGCGACCCCCTCGGCGAGCCGGTCCGGGTCGGCCCGGTTGAGCACGACCGCGACGACGTCGGCGTGCTCGGCAGCCAGCTCGCGCAGCGCCGGCTCGGCGACGGCGGCCAGGTGCTCGGGCGAGCGGGCCGGGGCCTGGCCCAGGTGCTCGGCCCCGGCCGGGTCCCGCCCGCCCAGGACCAGCACGACCGGGGTGCCCAGGTTGGCCGCGATCCGGGCGTTGAAGGACAGCTCGGTGGGCGAGCTGACGTCGGTGAAGTCCGAGCCGACCACGACGACGGCGTCGCAGCGCGCCTGGACCGCCGCGTACCGCTCGACGATGCGGGCCAGGGCGGCATCGCCGTCGCTGTGCACGTCGTCGTAGGTGACGCCGATGGCGTCGTCGTGCGCGACGTCGGCGGTGGCCCGCTCCAGCAGGGTCGCCAGCACCGGGTCGGTGGCACCGCGGGCGATCGGCCGGAACACCCCGACCCGCTCCACCTCGCGGGTGAGGGTGGTGAGCAGGCCCAGGGCGACGATCGACTTGCCGGAGTGCCCCTCCACGGAGGCCACGTAGACGCTGCGGGCCACGGCGGGCTCTCCCTCGGGGCTGTGCTCTCGGTGCGCGGGAGCACCGGCGAGCGGGGGCGGTGTCGCTGGCGACGCTACCGACCGCCCTGCTCCCCGGCCTGCCGGCAGGGGGAGGTCACAGCCCGTGGTCGGGGGCGGTCATGTCCCCGGTGCCGGGGACGGCGTCGGTCAGGCCGTAGCGCAGGTGCACGGTGCCGCCGGGGCCGGCGGCCGGGGGCGCGAGCAGCTCGAGGACCGCGGGCACCGCGCCGCCGGCGAACACGGTCTTGCCGGTGCCCAGGGTGATCGGGTGCAGCCACAGGTCCAGCCGGTCGACCAGCCGCTCCCGGAGCAGGGTCTGCACCAGGTCCAGGCTGCCCACGACCACCGTCTTCTCGTGCCGCTCGCGCAGCTCGCGGACCGCGGCCGGCAGGTCCGGGCCCAGCTGCCGCGACCCGGCCCAGGACAGGTCCGGGGCGCCCCGGGAGGCGACGTACTTGGGGACCCGGTTGAACAGCCGGGCGAAGTCGCCGTCCTGGTGCGGCCAGTACGCGGAGAAGACCCCGTGCGTGCGCCGGCCCAGCAGCAGCGCGTCGGTGCCCTCGTAGGCGGCGGCGACCTGCGCCCCGGACACCTCGTCGACCAGCGGCGCCTGCCAGCCGCCGAACGGGAACCCGCCGTCGGTGTCCTCCTGCGGACCGCCGGGGCCCTGCGCGACGAGGTCGAGGGTGGCGAAGAGCTCGAGCTGGACGATCCCCACGGCGTGCTCCCTGGTGTGCGGCGACGGTGTGCGATGACGGGTCGAGGACAGGACCCGCCGGCCGGCCGGGACTCATCGGGTCCACCCCAGGTCGGACCGCCGGGTCGTCCCCGGGACCGATGTGCGCGCGGCCCGGCGTCCCGAGACTGGGTGCATGGACGACGCGACCAGGCCCACCGCCCCGCGCGGACCCGAGATCGCCGCCGCGCTGCGCCAGCTGCAGCTGGCCGTCTTCCGCGGCGACGTCGAGCTCGACGCCGCCCGGCTGGAGTCCTGGCCCCCGGGCGCCCGCCTGGCCCTGGACCAGTGCGCGCGCCGGGCGGCCGCCCGCGGGCACCGGTTCGTCGTCCGCGAGGCGCAGGCGGCCTGAGCCCGCGGCGTCCCGGGCGGGTGTCGGAGGGCGTCCCCACGCTGCGCCCCGTGTCCTCCCCCACGTGGCCCCGCACCGGTCTGGACGAGCTGCTGCTGGGCACGGCGGTGCCGCTGCCGACGCCGGTCGACCCGGACGTGGAGGTGGTCCGGCTGGACCACGTGCACGTCAGCGTGCTGGTCCGCCCGGACCGCCGGGCTGGACCTGGGGCCGGCGACCGCCGTGGACCGGTACCTCCCGCCGGTCGCGGCCCAGGGCTCCCCGGACGCGGCCCGGTGGCGGCAGCTCGGCGACCACGCCGACACCACGCTGTAGGGACTCCGGGTCAGGCCGACCAGTCGGGGTCGGTGCGCACCCGGTGCGTGGGGTCCTCGCTGCTGCCCACGCCGGCGGTCCGGCTGCCCTGGTGCGCCCGGCGCAGGGCCTCCCGGGAACTGACCAGGCCGCCCTCGGGGTCGGGCACGATGCCGCGGATGCGGTCGTCGGTGGACCCCATGCTGTTGGGCAGGCTCATGATCAGGTCGGCGGCCAGCTCGTGCGGCAGCGGCGTCAGCCAGGAGGCCACCGTGGCGACCAGCTTGGGCGGGACCGGCGGGAAGGGCAGCCACACCCGGCGCAGCCCGGCCTCGGCCGCGTAGGCCTTCACCAGCTCGGCGTAGGTGGGGCTCTCCCCGTTGGACACCTCGTAGGCGCCGGCGGGGAGCAGGTCCCGGTCCGCCGCCGCCACCAGGTAGTGCAGGACGTCGGTGACCGCGATCGGCGAGACCGGGTGCTGCATCCAGGTGGGGAACGGGACGACCGGCACCCGGTCGGCGATGTGCCGCACCAGCTCGTAGGACGTCGACCCGCCGCCCAGCACGATCGCCGCGCGCAGCCAGACCAGCTCGACGCCGGCCTCCCCGAGGGCGTCGCCGACGTCGGCCCGACTCTCCAGGTGCTCGGACAGCTCCTCCTGCTGGGGCACGAAGCCGCCCAGGTAGACGATCCGGGAGACCCCGGCGTCCCGGGCCGCGGCGGCGAACTGCCGGGCGCTGTCCAGGTCCTGGGCGGCGAAGTCGCCCTCCCCGATCGAGTGCACCAGGAAGTAGGCCACCTCGACGTCCCCGGCCCGGGCGAACGCCTGGCGGCAGGAGTCGGCGTCGGAGACGTCCAGGGCCACCTCGTCGACGGCGTCGGACCAGTCGAAGTCGGCCAGCTTGCCGACGTCGCGCGCGGTGGCGACCACGTCGTGGCCGGCGCGGTCGAGCTGCACGACCAGCCGGGACCCGATGTAGCCGGAGGAACCTGTCACCAGACAACGAGTCACCCCTGGTGGATGCCATCGGGGTGAGCTGCGCAAACCGGAGGAGACCAGTCACTCAGCAGCGGCCGGCGCGGGCGCGGGTGCCCCCAGCAGGATTCGAACCTGCGACACACGGTTTAGGAAACCGATGCTCTATCCCCTGAGCTATGGGGGCTCGGGGTGCCCGACGAGGTTAGCGGCGCGGTCCGTGGGCGCCCGACCGCGGGTGGGCGCGTCGCGCCGGGGCGGGAACACCCGGACGAGGAAGATCGTCAGAGAGACAGGGGCGAGAACCGGACCAAACGGTTACCTTTTCTCTCCGGGGCCGAGACGTGGCTCTGCGTACGTGCCCGGCAACGGCGCCGGGATGGGAGGTCGGAAGAGCGAGATGAGCAGCACGCAGCAGGTCCGGGTCGAGGACGTCCCCACCCGGGGACGCTTCGAGGTCTCGGTCGACGACCGCGTCGTCGGCCTGGCCAGCTACCACGTCGACGGTGACGTCATGACGTTGCCGCACACCGAGGTCGACCCCTCCGTCGCCGGTCGCGGCATCGGCACCACCCTCGTGGAGGCCGTGCTCACCAGCGCCCGCGAGCAGCACCTCACGGTGCTCCCCTACTGCTCGTTCGTCCGGCACTACCTGCACGAGCACCCCACCGACGTCGACCTCGTCGCCGAGGCCGACCGACCGCACTTCGGCCTGGAGCTCGCCGCCAGCTGAGCGGGCGACCGTGCCAAGCGCCCCTTACGGTCGTCCGGTGCCCCCTGCTGTGATGTGGTTCCGCCGCGACCTCCGCCTGGCCGACAACCCGGCCCTGCTGGCCGCCCGGGACGCCGGGGACGGCGTGCTGCCGCTCTTCGTGCTGGACCCGGCGATCTGGGAGAAGTCCGGTGACCCGCGGCGACACTTCCTGGCCGGCTGCCTCGCGCAGCTGCACGAGGCCACCGACGGGCGGCTGGTGGTCCGGCACGGCCGGCCGCAGGACGTCGTCCCGGCGGTGGCCCGGGAGGTCGGCGCGACCAGCGTGCACGTCGCCGGGGACACCGGCCCTTACGGACGGCGTCGCGACGCCGCCGTGGAGAAGGCCCTGGGCGACGTCGACCTGGTGCGCACCGGCTCCGCCTACGCCATCGCCCCCGGCACCATCACCAAGGACGACGGCGACCCGCTGAAGGTCTTCACCCCCTTCAAGCGCCGGTGGCTGGAGCACGGCTGGCCCGACCCGGCGCCCCGCCCGCGCAGCGTGGACTGGGTCGAGGCGGACTCGCAGGACCTGCCCGAGGCCCCCGACCTGGGCGACACCGAGGTGCTGGAGCCCGGCGAGGCCGCCGCCGCCGAGCGCTGGCGGGAGTTCCGGGACGAGCGCCTGGAGGACTACGACGGGCAGCGCGACCGCCCCGACCTGGACGCCACCAGCCGGATGTCGGCGCACCTGCACTTCGGCACGGTGCACCCGCGCACGCTGCTGCACGACATCGCCGGGTCGGGTCTGCGCGGGGCCGGCGTGGACACCTACGTCTCCGAGCTGTGCTGGCGGGAGTTCTACGCCGACGTGCTGTGGCACCGGCCCGAGACCGCCCGGGAGTACTACAACCCCGAGCTGGCCGGCATCAGCTACTCCACCGGCGAGGGCGCCGAGGAGGACTTCGAGGCCTGGGCTCAGGGCCGCACCGGCTTCCCGATCGTCGACGCCGGGATGCGTCAGCTGCTGGCCCAGGGCTGGATGCACAACCGGCTGCGGATGATCGTGGGCAGCTTCCTGGTCAAGGACCTGCACCAGGAGTGGACCCGCGGGGCGCGGTACTTCATGCAGCACCTGGTCGACGGCGACCTGGCCAGCAACAACCACGGCTGGCAGTGGGTCGCCGGCACCGGTACCGACGCCTCGCCCTACTACCGGGTGTTCAACCCGATGACGCAGGGCAAGAAGTTCGACCCGGACGGCGTCTACGTCAAGCGCTGGGTGCCCGAGCTGCGCGACCTGGACCGCAAGCACGTGCACGAGCCGTGGACCGCGCCCGGCGGCGTCCCGCACGGCTACCCCGAGCCGATCGTCGACCACGCGCACGAGCGGCAGGTCGCCCTGGACCGGTACCAGGCGGCCAAGGGTCGCTGAGGCACCTCAGCCGCGGGAGCGGATCCAGGCCGGCAGCACCCCGGCGTCCAGCACCCGCTGGCGCAGCGGGGTGACCAGCTCGACCAGCCGTCCGGTGCGCTGCGCGCCCAGGTGCGCCCAGCCGTCGACGGCGAGGAAGTCGGTGACGGTCTCCACGTCGTCCCGCAGCGCCCGGCCGGCGTCGGTGAGGCCGGTGTCGTCGACCAGGCCGCGGGCGCGCAGGCGCTCGACGCCGGCGGTCCACTCGGCATCGGTCCAGCCGCGCGTCGTCCGGACGAACTCGGTGGAGTCCGACGCCAGCCCGCCGGTGACCAACGCCTCGACCGGGTCGAGCCCGGCGGACTGCAGAGCGGTGACGTGGCCGTCACCGCGGTGCTCGCGCAGCAGCAGCCCGGCGTGCCACAGCTGCAGCAGCGGGTCCTCGGGCCACTCGACCGCCGACCACGCGCCGTAGAGCGGTCGCCCGGCCAGCGACAGCCCGGCGACGGCCTCCCGGGCCAGGTCGACCGCCTCGGCGACGTCGGGCCTGCCCAGCGTGTCGTGCAGCAACGCGGCGACGCCCTCGCGACGGGCCGCGGCCCACTGCTGCGGGGTGCCGGCCTCCCACACGGCCGGGACGGCGCCGGCCACCAGCGCCGGGGAGAACACGTAGAAGGTGGCCGTCACCAGCTCCGGGCCGCACGGGCCGAAGGCGGAGCCGCGGGCGGCGAAGTAGCCGGCCCGGGTCGCGGTCACCCCGAACCGGTCGTAGGCCGCCTGCACCTGGGGGGCGAAGAAGCCGGTGACGTGCAGGGTCTCCAGCGTGCCCCAGGCGCGGCGGGCGAGGGCGGGGGTGACGGTCACGCGCCGATGGTGGCCCACCGCCCGCGGTCGCGCGCGGCCGGGGACAACCCGGAGACTGGTGGGTGTGAGTGCGCGTGCCTGAGGGCCACACCCTGTTCCGTCTGGCCCGCGAGCAGCACGAGGCGTTCGCCGGCCGCGAGGTGCACGTGACCAGCCCGCAGGGCCGGTTCACCAGCCAGGCCGAGCTCATCGACGGCCGGGTGCTCGACGAGGTCACCAGCTGGGGCAAGCACCTGTTCGCCGCCTTCGGCCCGGACGTCGTCCACGTGCACCTGGGCCTGTACGGCAAGTACACGTCGGGCACCGGCCTGCCGCCCGAGCCCCGGGGGGCGCTGCGGATGCGCTGGGAGGGCCCGGGCCACGACGGCGAGGGCGTCTGGACCGACCTGCGCGGCGCCACGGCCTGCGACCTGATCACCGACGGCGAGGTCCAGCTGATCCTGGACCGGCTCGGCCCGGACCCGCTGCGCCGCTCGGACCCGGAGAAGGCCTTCGCCCGGATCTCCCGCAGCCGGGTGACCATCGGCGCGATGCTGATGGACCAGGCGGTGATCGCCGGCATCGGCAACGTCTACCGGGCCGAGCTGCTCTTCCGGCACGGGGTCTCCCCGTTCCGCCCCGGCAAGGCCCTGGCCCACGACACCTGGACGGCGATGTGGGCCGACCTGGTGACCCTGATGAGGGCCGGGGTGCGGGCCGGGCGGATCGTCACCACCCGGCCCGAGGACCGCGTCGAGCGCCGGGGGGCGGCGACGCGCACCGACGCGCACTACGTCTACCGGCGGACCGGGATGCCCTGCCGCCTCTGCGGCACCCCGGTCCGCACCGAGGTCATGGTCGGCCGGAACCTGTTCTGGTGCCCGACCTGCCAGGCCGTCTGACCCGTCGGCCCGGCACGGGACTCAGGGGATCTGGCCCTTGGCGGGGTCGCCGACGGCGACCGGCTCGAGGATCTGCACGTCCAGTGGCTCGGCCAGGTCGTCCTGCACGCCGCGGGACAGCGCGTTGAACGTCTCGCCGGCGCCGTGGGCCTCCAGCGCCTGGCCGTCGGACCAGCGCTCCACCATCACGAGCACCCCCTTGCCGGTGTACAGGGCGTAGAGCTCGCAGCCCGGCTCCTCGTGCACGGCGGGGACGGCCTGCTCGAAGGCCTGCCGGACGGCGTCGAAGCGGTCCGGCTTCGGCGTGATGGTGGCGATGACGGTGATGGACACGGGCGTCCTCCGGGTGGTGGGTGCGGCTGGGGTCGGGACTGGACTGCCCACCCGGGAGGGGGCCCACGCCTGGACGGTCACCCCGGCCGCAGCACCTCGACGTGCACCGTCACCACGTCCCCGAGCTCCACCTGCTCGGCCCGGCGCACCGCCAGCCGCAGCGGGACGACGTACCCGCCCTCCCGCGGCCACAGCGCCGTCGTGCCGGTGGTCGCCCCCAGCCGCAGCCGGACCGGGACCATGCCCCAGCCGTAGCTGACCTCGCGTGCCCACTCGCGGACCTGCTCGGCCAGGTCGCCGTCCACGGTCACGAAGTGGTGCGGGGCCGGCCCGCGCCACTCCACCACCGGCCCGGTCACCTCGAACTCGCCGACCACCGTGTCGCGCACTCCCCCAGCCTGCCCGTCCCCGCGCCCGGTGCCCAGGCCTGCGGCCCAGAGCTGGTGCGCAGACCTGGTGCGCGGGCCCGCGGGGGCGCAGGATGCGCCCATGGACGCCGAGCGGCAGCTGCGGGTGGCGGTGGTCGGCGCGGGCCCCGCCGGGGTCTACGCCGCGGAGGCGCTCGCCGACCAGAGCGAGGTGCCCGTGGCGGTGGACCTGCTGGACCGGCTGCCGACCCCGTTCGGGCTGGTCCGGCACGGCATCGCCCCCGACCACACCAAGATGCGGGCGCTGTCGGAGACCCTGCGCCGCACCCTGGACCACCCCTGCGTCCGGTTCGTCGGCAACGTCGACGTCGGGGTGGACCTGTCGGTCGCCGACCTGCGCGCCCACGTGGACGCGGTCGTCTGGACCCACGGCGCCTCCGGGGACCGTCGGCTGGGGATCGACGGGGAGGACCTGCCCGGCAGCCTGGCCGCGACCGACGTCGTCGCCTGGTACTGCGGCCACCCCGACGCCGACCGGGCGCTGGTGGAGACGGCACTGGCCGGGGCCCGCGACGTCGTCGTGGTCGGGGTGGGCAACGTGGCCCTGGACGTCGCCCGGGTGCTGGCCCGCTCCCCCGGCGAGCTGGCCGGCACCGACATGCCCCAGCACGTGCTCGACGCCCTCGCCGCCGCCCCGGTCGAGCGGGTGACCGTGCTGGGCCGCCGAGGACCGGCACAGGCCACCTTCACCACCCAGGAGCTGCGCGAGCTGGGCCACCTGGAGGCCGCCGTGGCCCTGGTCGACCCGGTCGGGCTGGACGAGGAGTCCCAGGTGCGGGCGGTGGCCCGGAACCTGGCCGTGCTCCGCGAGTGGGCCGACCACGCCCCGGAACCGGGCAAGGCCAGCGTCCGGCTGCGGTTCTTCGCCCGGCCGGTGCGGATCGAGGGCTCCGACCGGGTCACCGGCGTCGTCGTCGAGCGGACCGAGGTCGACGCGGCGGACCGGCTCACCGGCACCCGGGAGGTCGACGTCGTCCCGGCCGACCTGGTGGTGCGCTCGATCGGCTACCAGGGCCGCGGGCTGCCGGGACTGCCGGTCGACGACCGCACCGGCGTGGTGGCCAACGAGGCCGGCCGGGTGCTGCGGGACGGCGTCCTGAGCCCCGGCGAGTACGTGGCCGGGTGGATCAAGCGTGGGCCGACCGGGGTCGTGGGCACCAACAAGCACGACGCGCGGGAGACCGTGCACGCCCTGCTCGCCGACGCCGGATGCCTCCCCCGCGGCACCGGCCCCGACCTGGTCGCCGCCCTGCTGGACCGCGGCCTGCACCCGGTGCTGCTGGACCACTGGCGGGCCATCGACGACGCCGAGGTCGCCCTCGGTGCGACCCGTGGCCGGGCCCGCACCACGATGCACGACCGCGCGGCCCTGCTGGCCGCGGCGCACCCCCCGCGCTGAACGCCGCCGCGCCGCCCGACCCGGTGGGGTCGGACGGCGCGGTCCTCGGGCTGCCGGGTCACGCCCGGCGGGCGGTCACCCCCGGCCGTGCCGGCGACGCCCGGCGAGCACCAGGCCCAGGCCGGTCAGCAACGCCAGCGCCCCCAGCCCGGCGGGCACCCCCAGCTCGGACCCGGTGGAGGCCAGGCCCCCACCGCCCCGGGTCGGACCGGAGACCGTGACCGTGGTGGTCGTGCCGCTGACCCCCGGACCACCCGAGCCGGGGTCACCCGAGCCGGGGCCGCCCGCACCGGGTCCCCCCGCACCCGGGCCGCCGGGAGCGCCCGGCTCCTGCGCCCCGTAGGTGAACGGCAACGGCGCCGTCACGCCGCCCGGCGTCGTGACCACCACGTCGACCGTGCCCAGCGCGCCCGGAGGCGTCACGACGGTCAGCTCGGTCGGCGACACGACCGTCACCGGGACGCCGACCCCGCCGATCGTCACCGTCGTCGCGCCCGGCACGAAACCGGTGCCGACCACGGTGACCGTGGTGCCCCCGCCCACCGGCCCGGTGGCCGGCGTCAGCGAGGTGGCCGTCGGGACGACGGGGGCCACGTAGGTGAAGCCCGTCGGGCCCGACGTGCCACCCGGCGTCGTCACCGTCACGGTGACGACCCCGGCCGGACCACCGGGGGTGGTGAACACCAGCTCGGTGGGCGAGACCACCGTGACGTCCCCGGCGGCCACCGTGGTCGGTCCGACGGTCACCGTGGTGGCGCCGGCGACGAACCCGGACCCGGTCAGCGTCACCGCGGTGCCCCCGGCCGCGGGGCCGGAGGCCGGGCTGATCCCGGTGAGGACCGGGGCGCCCGGGACGGCGACGGCCGTGTAGCCGAAGCCCACCGGCCCGGACGTGCCCCCCGGCGTCGTGACCGTCACCGGCGCCACGCCCGCCGGGTCACCCGGGGTCAGGAAGGTGAGCTCCGTCGGGGACACCACGGTCACGTCGGCCGCGGGCACCGTGTCCGAGCCGATCGACACCGTCGTCGCCCCGGCCACGAAACCGGTCCCGGTCAGCGTCACCGCGGTGCCGCCGGTCGCCGGGCCGGACGCCGGGCTGATGCCCGTCACCGACGGCAGCGCGGGAGCCACGTAGGTGAAGCCCGCGGCGGCCGAGGTGCCCGCCGGGGTGGTCAGCCGGACCTGCACCAGCCCGGCCGGGTCACCCGGCGTCACGAACGTCAGCTCCGTCGGGGACACCACGGTCACGTCGGCGACGGCGACCGTGTCCGTGCCGATGAGCACGCTCGTGGCACCGGCCACGAACCCCGTACCGGTGAGCGTGACCAGCGTGCCACCGGCCACCGGACCCGATGCCGGGCTGAGGCCGGTCACCGCCGGCAGGACCACCACCGGGGCGAGGTACGTGAAGGCCACCGGGCCCGACGTCCCCCCGGCGGTGGACACCGACACGTCGACCGGACCGGCCGGGCCACCGGGGGTGGTGAACCGGAGCTCGGTCGCGGACACGACCGTCACGGCCCCGGCGGCCACGGTGTCCGGGCCGACCGTGACCGTGGTGGCGCCGGCCAGGAAGCCGGTGCCGGTCAGCGTCACCACGGTGCCGCCGGCCACCGGGCCGGAGGCCGGGTCGAGGCCGGTGACCGTCGGGAGCGCCGCCGCCACGTAGGTGAAGCCCACCGGCCCCGACGTCCCCGCCGGGGTGGTGGCCCGGACCTCGACCAGCCCCGCCGGGTCCCCGGGCGCCAGGAAGGACAGCGCCGTGGACGAGGAGACGGTGACGACGCCGGCGGGCAGCGTGTCCGACCCGATGGTCACGGTCGTGGCACCGGCCACGAACCCGGTACCGGTCAGGGTCACCGGCGTGCCACCGGCCACCGGCCCGGATGCCGGGTCGATGCCGGTCACCACCGGGGCGGCGGGCACGGGCGCCAGGTAGGTGAAGCCCGCCGGCCCCGAGGTCCCCGCCGTCGTGGTCACGGTGACCTCGACCAGGCCCGCCGGGTCACCCGGCGTCAGGAAGGACAGCTCGGTCGCCGACGTCACGGTCACGTCGGCCGCGGCCACCGTGTCGGCGCCGATGACGACGGTCGTCGCCCCGCTCACGAACCCCGAGCCGGTCAGCGTCACCGGGGTCCCGCCGGCTGCCGGCCCCGACGAGGGGAGCAGGCCGGTCACCGTCGGCGCCACGGGGGCCGGCGCCAGGTAGGTGAAGCCCACCGGGCCCGACGTCCCCCCGGGCGTCGTGACCGTCACCGGGACCAGGCCCGCCGGGTCACCCGGCGTGAGGAAGGACAGCTCGGTCGCCGACGTCACGGTCACGTCGGCCGCGGCCACCGTGTCGGTGCCGACGACCACGCTCGTCGCGCCGGACACGAAGCCGGACCCGGTCAGCGTCACCGTCGTGCCACCGGCGACCGGACCCGACCCCGGGTCGATGCCGGTCGCGGTGGGCGCCAGCGGGGCCGGCGCCAGGTAGGTGAAGCCCACCGCCCCGGAGGTCCCCCCGGACGTCGTGACCGTCACCGGGACCACCCCCGCCGGGTCACCCGGCGTCAGGAACGTCAGCTCCGTCGGGGACGACACCGTCACCTGACCCGCGGGCACCGTGTCCGCGCCGATCGACACCGTCGTCGCACCGGCCTCGAAGCCGGAGCCCGCCAGCGTCACCGTCGTACCACCGGCAGCCGGCCCGGACGACGGGCTGATGCCGGTCGCGGTCGGGGCCACAGGGAGCGGTGCCAGGTAGGTGAAGCCCACCGGCCCCGAGGTCCCGGCCGGCGTCGTCACCGCCACCGCGGCGACCCCGGCCGGGTCGCCGGGCGTCAGGAAGGCCAGCTCCGTCGGGGACAGCACCGTCACCGAGCCCGCGGGCACGGTGTCCGCGCCGATGGACACCGTGGTCGCACCGGCCTCGAAGCCGGAACCCGTCAGCGTCACCGGCGTGCCACCGGTCACCGGCCCCGAGGCCGGGTCGATGCCCGTCACCGCCGGAGCTCCGGGGACGGCGACGGCCTCGTAGGTGAAGCCCACCGCACCCGACGTCCCGGCCGGCGTCGTCACCGACACCTGCACCAGTCCGGCCGGGCCGCCCGGGGTGGGGAAGGACAGCTCGGTCGGGGACACCACGGTCACGGAGCCGGCCGGCACCGTGTCCGCACCGATCGACACCGTCGTCGCGCCGTCCACGAAACCGGTCCCGGTCAGCGTCACCGCGGTGCCACCGGCCACCGGGCCCGACGCCGGGCTGACGTCGGTCACCGTCGGCGCCACCGCGACCGGCGCGAGGTAGGTGAACCCGGCGGGGTCCGAGACCCCGGCCGGGGTCGTGACGGTCACCGCGACCACACCCGCCGGGTCACCGGGGGTCGGGAAGGACAGCTCGGTCGGCGACACCACCGTGACGTCGACGGCGGCCACCGTGTCCGCACCGATCGACACCGTCGTCGCGCCGTCCACGAAGCCGGTGCCCGTGACGGTCACCGTGGTGCCCCCGGCCGCGGGGCCGGACGCCGGCGCGAGCGCCGCCACCGTCGGCGCGACGGGTGCGAGGTAGGTGAAGCCGGCCGGCGGCGACGTCCCGGCCGGTGCGGTGACCGTCACCTGCACCAGGCCCGCGGGGTCGCCGGGGGTCAGGAACGACAGCTCCGTCGCGGACACCACGGTCACGTCGGCCGGCGCCACCGTGTCGGTGCCGATCACGACCGAGGTGGCGCCGTCGACGAAGCCGGAACCGGTGACCGTCACCGGGGTGCCACCGGCCGCCGGACCGGAGGCCGGGGTGAGTCCGGAGACCGTCGGGACCACCGGCGCGAGGTAGGTGAAGCCCACCTCGCCCGAGGTCCCGGTCGCCGTGGTCACCGCGACCCCGACCAGACCCGCCGGGTCGCCGGGCGTCACGAAGGACAGCTCCGTCGGCGAGGTGACGGAGACGTCCGCCGCCGGGACGGTGTCCGCCCCGATGGTGACCGTGGTGCCGCCGGCGACGAACCCGCTGCCGGTCAGGGTCACCGGGGTGCCGCCGGCGACCGGACCGGACGCCGGCGCGATGCCGGCGACCGCCGGGGGCACCGGGGCCACGTAGGTGAAGCCCACCGGCCCCGACGTGCCCGTCGCCGTCGTCACCGAGACCTCCACCAGGCCCGCCGGGTCACCCGGGGTCGTGAACGTGAGCTCGGTGGGCGACAGCACCGTCACCGCGCCTGCGGGCACCGTGTCCGAGCCGATCGACACCGTGGTCGCACCGGGCACGAACCCCGTGCCCGTCACCGTCACCGGGGTGCCGCCGACGGTCGGACCCGACGCCGGGCTGATCGCCGTGAGGGCCGGCGGGAGGACCACCGGCGCGAGGTAGGTGAAGCCCGCCGGGGACGACGTCCCCGCGGGCACCGTGACCGTCACGTCGACGGTGCCGGCCGGGTCGCCGGGGGTCGTGAACGACAGCTCCGTGGGCGAGGCGACGGCCACGTCGGCCGCGGCGACGGTGTCCGCGCCGATCGTGACCGTGGTCAGCCCGGCCACGAAACCGGTGCCCGTCACGGTCACCGCGGTGCCGCCGGCCTCCGGCCCCGACGCAGGCGCGAGGCCGACGACGGTCGGGCGCACCGGCGCCAGGTAGGTGAAGCCCACCGGGCCCGACGAGCCCGCCGTCGTGGTCACCGCGACCCCCACCAGGCCCGGCGGGTCACCCGGGGTCACGAAGGTGAGCTCCGTGGGCGACAGCACCGTCACGCCCGCGGCGGCCACGGTGTCCGAGCCGATCGACACCGTGGTCGCGCCGGCCACGAAGCCCGAGCCGGTCACCGTCACCGGGGTCCCGCCGACGGAGGGGCCCGACGCGGGGCGCAGGCCCGTGACGGCCGGGGCGGCCGGCACGGCGGGCGGCACGTAGGTGAAGCCCAGGGGGCCCGACGTCCCGTCCGGCGTGGACACCCGGACCTGCACGAGGCCGGCGGGGTCGCCCGGCGTCACGAAGGACGCCTGGGTCGGGGAGGACACGGTCACGTCCGCGGCAGCGACCGTGTCGCCGCCGATGCTGACCGTGGTGGCCCCGGGGACGAGGTCGGTGCCGGTGAGCGTGACCGTGGTGCCACCGGCGACCGGCCCGACGGAGGGGGTCAGCCCGGACAGCGAGGGCACGGCCAGCCACCGGTAGGGCAGTCCGGGGGTGGACGTGCCGCCCGGGGTGTTGGTGACGCTGACCGTGGTGGGGCCGGCCGGACCCGCGGGGGTGGTGAACCGCAGCGACGTCGGGCTGAGCACCGTGACCTGCGCGGCGGGGACGACGGTCCCGCCGATGGTCACCGACGTCAGGCCCGGGGAGAACCCGGAGCCGGTGACGGTGACCGTCGTGCCGCCCTCGTCGGGCCCCTGCGCGGGGGTGAGCCCGGTGGCCGTGGGCGTGACGGCCGCCGGGGTCTCGCAGGCCGCCGTGCCCAGGGTGATCGTGCCGGCCTGCACCGAGGCGAGCCCGAGGACGTCCAGCCGCAGCGAGATCGTCAGTGCGGTGGCGGTGGCCGAGGCGGCGGTCGTGGTCTCGGTGGCCGGGGTGACGGTGGCGACGAGGCGGGCGGCGGGGATGCCGACGACGGTGACCGGCACGTCGACGACGGCTCCGGCGGTGGCGGAGACCGCGGTCCCCAGGACGTTGAGCCCGACCACGTCGGTGTCCGCCGTGGGCGCTCCGCCCGCGGGGCAGGCCGCGGTGGCGCCGAGCACGGACGCCGTGATCGGGCGCCCCAGGACCGACAGCGCCAGACCCTCGACCCGCGACGTCCCGGAGGAGCCGGCCTGGGTCGAGGTGGTGGACGCCGTCAGCAGTCCGTTCGTCGCGGTGACCCCCAGCAGGCCCGCGCCCAGGCCGGCCCGGAGGTCGACGAGTGCCGCGGAGCCGCTGGGAGGTGCGCTGGACCGGACCAGGTCCACGTCGGCGGCCAGCACCGGGACCACGGTCGCCGGGATGGCCGGGGGGAGCCCCGGGAGCGTGACGCTCGCGGCGAGGGCGAGGTCCAGCGCCTGGGCCCGCGCCTGGCCCGGCGCCGCCTGTGCAGGCGTCGCGGTGCCCAGCGCCACCAGCACTCCGACCAGCACGGCCGCGCCAGCACGCGACCACTTCTTCCAGGTCACAGGGTCCACCCGTCGTCCTGCCGTCCCGTCCGGCACACCGCCGGCACGGATACGACTCGTCCCGTTTCGGTACGAGGGTCAGCTGTGTCGACTTGTCGATGGAACGACACGGACTCCGAACGGGGGGCGGGAGCATCCGATGTGGTGAACCCGTGACCGATCGGTCACAGCACCCGGCCGGGCCGGTCCCGGACGCGCGAGAGCCCCGTGTCGGCGTGCGACACGGGGCTCTCGGGACGGGCTGCGGGAGGGGTCAGCCCGAGTTGCGCAGGGCGGTGGCCACGCCGTTGATGGTCAGCTGGATGCAGCGCTTGACCAGCTCGTCGTCGTCGCCCTCGCGACGACGACGCAGCATCTCCACCTGCAGGTGGTGCAGGGGCTCCAGGTAGGGGAACCGGTTGCGGATCGAGCGGGCCAGCGAGGGGTTGTCGGCCAGCAGGTGGTCGTCGCCGGTGATCGCCAGCAGCATCCGGCAGGTCCGCTCGTGCTCGGCGGTGATCACGTCGAAGACCCGGTGCCGCAGCTCCTCGTCGGGCACCAGCGAGGCGTAGCGGGCGGCCAGCTCCAGGTCGGTCTTGGCCAGCACCATGCCCATGTTGGACAGCACCGTGCGCAGGAACGGCCAGCGGGTGTGCAGCTCCTGCAGCCTGGCCAACCGCACCGGGTCGCCGTCCACCCAGGACTCCAGCGCCGTCCCGGTGCCGAACCAGCCCGGCAGCATGATCCGGGCCTGGGACCAGCTGAACACCCACGGGATCGCCCGCAGGTCGCTGATCTTGTCCCCGGCCTTGCGCGAGGGCGGCCGGGAGCCGATGTTCAGCTCGGCCAGCTCGCGCACCGGCGTCGCCGCCCGGAACCACTCCACGAAGCCCGGCGTCTCGTGCACCAGCGCCCCGTAGGCGGCCTGGGCCCGCGCGGCCAGGTCGTCGAAGAGCGCGTAGACCTCCTCGGCGTCGCCGTCCAGGCCCTCCAGCGAGAGCAGCGTGGACTCCAGGGTCGCCGCGACCAAGGCCTCCAGGTTGCGGCGGGCGAGGTCGGGCTCGGCGTACTTGGCCGCGATGACCTCGCCCTGCTCGGTGATCCGCAGCTGCCCGGCCACCGACCCCGGGGGCTGCGCCCGGACCGCCTCGTAGCTGGGGCCACCGCCCCGGCCCACGGTGCCGCCGCGGCCGTGGAACAGCCGCAGCCGGACGCCGGCCTGCGCCGCGACCTCGACCAGGGCCAGCTCGGCCCGGTACAGCGCCCAGTTGGCGGCCAGGTAGCCGCCGTCCTTGTTGGAGTCGGAGTACCCGAGCATGACCTCCTGGGTGCCACCGCGGCCGTCCACCATCGACCGGTAGAGCGGCTCGGCCAGCATCGCGGCCAGGGTCTCCCCGCCGCCCTGCAGGTCCCCGATGGTCTCGAACAGCGGGGCGATCATGATCGGCGAGGCGGGCAGGCCGGCCTCGTCCAGGGTGACCAGGCCGACCTCCTTGAGCAGGACGGCGACCTCCAGCACGTCGGACACCGACTCGCACATGCTGATCACGTAGTTCGGGATGGCCCGCGGACCCAGCAGCCGGACCTGCTCGGCCGCGGCCACCAGCAGGTCCAGCTCGCCGCGGGCCAGCTCCGACAGCTCGGCGTCCGCGCGCACCAGCGGGCGGCGCAGCCGCAGCTCACCCAGCAGCACCTCGCGCCGGCCGGCCTCGTCCAGCGCGGTGTAGTCCGGGCAGACGCCGGCCCAGGCCAGCAGCTCGGCCAGCACCTCCTCGTGCACCGAGCTGTTCTGCCGCATGTCCAGCCCGGACAGGTGGAACCCGAAGACCTCGACGGCGTCGCGCAGCCGCCGCAGCCGGTCGTCGGCCAGCGCGCCGGCGCCGTGGGTGCGCAGCGAGGCGGCCACCACGTCCAGGTCAACGATCAGCTGGCCGGGCTCGTCGTAGGGCTCCAGCTCGACGTCCGGGAGCGGGCCGGGCACGTGGCCGAGCACCCGCACGGAGGTGGCGGCCAGCCGCCGGTAGACCCCTCGCAGGGCGCGGCGGTAGGGCTCGTCGGCGCGGAACGGCGAGTCGTCCCGGGAGGCGTCGGCCAGCGCCTCCAGCTCCGGTGTCGGGGAGACCAGCCGCTCGGACATGGAGAGCTCGTCGGCCAGGCAGACCAGCTCGGCCAGGTGGTGGCCCAGCGCCGTCTCCGCGGCCCGGGTGGTCGCCCGGCGCACCGCGGCCGCCGTCACGAACGGGTTGCCGTCCCGGTCCCCGCCGATCCAGGACCCCGGGCGCAGCATCGGGGTGGGCAGCAGGTCCGCGTCGGGCCAGCGCTGGCGCAGCGCGGCGCGCAGGTCGGCGTTGATCGCCGGGACGACGGCGAACAGCGACAGGTCGTAGTAGCGCAGCGCCTCGTCGATCTCGTCCTCCAGCCGCAGCCGGGACAGCCGCAGCAGCGCCGTCTGCCACAGCGTGAGGACCTCGCGCCACAGGTGCGCCGACCAGGCCTGCTCGTCCGGCGCGGTCCCGCGGGTGCGCATCAGCTCGGTCACCTGGCGCTGCACCTGGGACACCGTGCGCCGCCGGACCTCGGTGGGGTGCGCGGTGACGACCGGGACGACGAGGGCGCCCTCCAGCTCGTGCGCGACGACCGCCGGGTCCAGGTCGGCGGCGTCCAGCAGCTCGAAGCTGGCCGCCAGCGTGCCCTTCTGCGGCGGGGACCCCTCCCGGCGGTGGTGCCGGCGACGGCGCTCGTGGTGCACGTCCTCGGCCAGGTTGGCCAGCAGGGAGAAGTGGCTGAACGCGCGGATCACGTGGTTGGCGCTGCGCGCGTCCAGCCCGGCGAGGGTCTCGGCCAGCCCGCTGCGGTCGACCTCGGAGCGGCGGATCCGGAAGGCCTCGACCCGGGCGGCCTCGACGACGTCGAAGACCTCCTGGCCGGCCTGCTCGCGGACCACCTCCCCGAGCACCCGGCCCAGCAGCCGGATGTCCTCCCGGAGCGGGGCGTCACCGGCCCGGTCGTCGTCCTCACCTGCGGCGGGACGGAGGTCGGCGACGTCCACGGTGGCTTCAGACACGGGCGCATCCTGCCTGGTGGGTGTGACGCGCACGTGTCCCGGGGAGGATGAGCGGGTGCTGACGCTCCCCGCCGACCCCGTGACGACGCTCGACCCGGCCGTGCACGGCGAGGGCCCCACGTGGGACGCCGACCGGCAGGAGCTGCTGTGGGTGGACATCACCCGCGGGCAGATCCGGCGCGCGACGGTGTCCGCCGAGGGTGCACTCGCCGAGGTCGGCGTGCACCGCGGCGGGGACGCCGTGGGCGTCGTCGTCCCGGCTGCCGACGGTGGCTGGGTGCTGGGCGCCGACGGTGGGTTCACCCACCTGTCCCCCGCCGGCGGGGCCACCGTGCTGGTCGAGCTGGCTGCCGAGGGCCCGGCCGCGAACACGCGGATGAACGACGGCGCCGTCGACCCGGCCGGCCGGTTCCTCGCCGGCACGATGGCCTTCGACGAGTCCCCCGGCGCGGGCTCGCTGTACCGGGTGGACCTCGACGGCAGCGTGCACACCGTGCTGCGCGACCTGACGATCAGCAACGGCATCGAGTGGACCGACGACGGCCGCACCGTCTTCCTCGCCGACTCCGGGG
This sequence comes from Klenkia sp. AC732, assembly GCF_979256525.1. Classification (NCBI taxonomy): domain Bacteria; kingdom Bacillati; phylum Actinomycetota; class Actinomycetes; order Geodermatophilales; family Geodermatophilaceae; genus Klenkia; species Klenkia sp. AC732. The sequence goes on from NZ_CEEDOS010000022.1 coordinate 41,406, forward strand.
CCGCCACGGTGACCGCGTACCCCTACGACGTCGCGACCGGGGAGTTCGGCGAGGGCCGGGTCGTGATCGACCTGTCCGACGACGACGCCGGCGCCCCCGACGGGCTGACCGTCGACGACGAGGACCACCTCTGGGTCGCCGTCTGGGGCGGCGGGCAGGTCCGCCGGTACACCCCCGCCGGCGAGCAGGTCGCCGTCGTGACCGTGCCCGCGGCGAACACCTCGAGCTGCGCCTTCGCCGGCCCCGCCCGGGACCTGCTGGTCATCAGCACCTCGACCCAGGGCCTCACTGACGCCGACCGCGCCGCCCAGCCCGACGCCGGGCGGCTCTTCACCGCCCGCCCCGGCGTCACCGGCCGTGCCGCGGGTGTCTACCGCGGCCCGACCGACGTCCTCCGCGAGGTGCGCTGACCCGCCCTGGCATGGGATCCCTCGCATACCGGTGGGCTCGCCACCCGTATGCAGGGGATCCCATGCCGGAGCGGGTGGTGGCTCGTTCGACCCCCACGGCTGTGGAGAACGGCGCTCGTCCACAGGGGCGTCGGCGCTGCGGGGCTCGCCTGGCCACGATGCGGCGCATGGAGTGGAGACCGGTCATCCGTGCGGCCCTGGAACGAAGCGGGGGCATCGTCACCCGCAGTGAACTGCTGGCGGTCGTCCCCCGCGAGGTCGTCGACGCCGCGCTGCGGCTGCGGTGGCTGGTCAGGCACCTGCCGCACACCTACCTCGCACCCGAGACGGCCCCGACGGACGACGTCCGGGCGCGGGCGGCCCTGCGACACCTGGGGCCGGGGGCGGCGCTCAGTCACACGACCGCGCTCAACTGGCACCTGAGACGCCCCTTGCCGCTGCCCCTGAGAGCCACGATCGACCACGGGCGACGGCTCCACGGGGCCCCGGCGCTGGTGGTCCACCGTCGCCTGGACTTCGCCACCACGGCTCCCCAGTGCCAGGAGGTGCGGGGGGTGCTGGTCACCGAACCGGCCCGGTCCCTCGTGGATGCCTGGCCGCTCCTGCCCCGTCCCGATCGACGTCCGGCCGCGATCGAGGTCGTCCGCACGGGACTCACCACCCCGACCCTGTTGGGGACGGCGTTCGCCCAACGGCCCAACGTCGCGGGTCGGCGTGAGCTGTCGACCACCATCGCCCTGCTGCGCGACGGCGTGCGCAGCGAGCTGGAGGCCCTGGGCGTCCTCACGGTGTTCGACCACCCCGACCTCCCCAGGAGCACGGGGCAGAAGCGGGTCGATGTCGCGGGCCGGCACTTCTACCTGGACCGGTGCTGGGAGGAGGCGATGCTTGCAGTCGAGCTGGACGGCAAGGACCACCACACCTCACAGGTGGACCGGGCGCGCGACCTGGAGCGTGACCGGCTCCTGGCCACCCGCGGCTGGCTCGTCCTCCGCTTCACCTACGCCGACGTCGTCCGGGACCCCGCTGGCGTCCGTCGCACGGTGCTCGCCGTGCACCGCCAACGGATGACCCGATCGCAGTCCGCCTGAGCCGTCTCGGCATGGGATCCCTCGCATACGGCAGATGCGTCCACCGATATGCGGGGGATCCCATGCCAGGGCGGTCAGTTGATCGGGGAGCCGCCCGTCACGCCGATGACCTCGCCGCTGGTGAAGCTGGCGTCCTCGCTGGCCAGGTAGACGTAGGCGCCGGCCAGCTCGGCGGGCTGGGCGGCCCGCTGGAGCGGCGCTGCCTTGCCGAAGCCCTCGACCTGGTCCTCGGGCATGGTCGCCGGGATGAGGGGCGTCCACACCGGGCCGGGGGCCACGCAGTTGACCCGCACCCCGACCTGGGCGAACTCGTCGGCCATCGACGTCGTCAGGTTGACCAGCGCGGCCTTGGTGGCGGCGTAGGCGGCCAGCGCCGGGGACGGCGTGAAGGCCTGCACCGAGCTGGTCACGATCACCGAGGAGCCGGGCTCCAGCTCGGGCTTGGCGGCCTGCAGCAGCCAGAAGAACGCGTAGACGTTGGTCCGGAAGGTGCGGTCGATCTCCTCGGTGGAGAACTCCAGCACATCGGACACCACGTTCTGGAACGCCGCGTTGTGCACCAGCAGGTCGATGCCGCCCAGGCCCTCGACTGTCTGCGCGACCAGGCCCTTGGCGACGGTCTCGTCGGAGATGTCGCCGGGCAGCAGCACCGCCGTCCGGCCGGCGTCGCGGACCAGCCGGGCGGTCTCCTCGGCGTCGTCGTGCTCGGAGAGGTAGGAGATCGCCACGTCGGCGCCCTCCCGGGCGTAGGCGATCGCCACGGCCCGGCCGATGCCGGAGTCGGCGCCGGTGATCAGCGCCCGACGGCCGGCGAGCCGGCCGGAGCCGCGGTAGGAGTCCTCGCCGTGGTCGGGCTGCGGGGTGAGCTCCGCCGTCCGGCCGGGGTGCTCGACCTGCAGGGCCGGGATGTCGGCGGTGTGCTTGGTGCGGGGGTCGACGAGGCTCATGCGCCGAACGCCTCCCGCCAGGCCGGCATCAGCTCTCGCCGGGTCCACTCCAGGTAGGGCTGTTGCTGGTCACCGCCGATCTGCACCAGGGCCAGGTGGGTGTAGCCGGCGTCGGCGTAGGCCTGCGCCGCCTCGATCACCGCGCCCACGTCGCTGCCGCAGGGGATGGACTCCGCGACGTCGGACTCCCGGACGAACTGGCTGGCGGCCTCGAAGCCCGCCGTCCCGGGGAGGTCGGCGTTGACCTTCCAGCCCAGCCCGAACCAGCGGAAGAGCTCGTGCGCGCGGGTGACCGCGGCGGCCTGGTCGGTGTCGTAGCTGATCGGCATCTGGCCGACCCGGTTCTTGCCCGCGCCGCCGGCGGCGTCGAACATCTCGCCGAGCTCGGGCCTGGGCTCGGTGCCGATCATGACGTCGGCGTACTCCCCGGCCAGCTCGCAGCTCTTCTTCCCCGACACGGCGATGCCGATCGGCACGCCGCCCTCGGGGAGGTCCCAGATCTTGGCGCCGTCGGCGTGGAAGTGCTCGCCGTGGAAGGTGGTGTAGCCGTCCCCGGCGAGCAGCTCCTTGATCAGCTGCACCGCCTCGGTGAACATCTCCTGCCGCACGGCGACGGCCGGCCAGCCCTCCCCGGCGACGTGCTCGTTGAGGTTCTCCCCCGACCCCAGGCCCAGGGTGAACCGGCCGTCGGCCAGCAGCTGCAGCGTGGCCGCCTGCTGCGCGACGACGACCGGCCGGTACCGCAGGATCGGCGAGGTCACGTACGTCATCAGGTCGATCCGGCTGGTGGCGTGGGCGGCCGCGCCGAGGGTGACCCAGGCGTTCGGGGCGTGGCCCATGGAGTCCAGCCACGGCGAGAAGTGGTCGCTGCACACCGCGAAGTCGAAGCCGACCTCCTCGGCGCCGACGACGTGCGAGACGAGGTCCTTCGGACCCGCCTGCTCGGTCATCATCGTGTAGCCCAGCTGCATGCTCATGCCCGCAGCGCTACCCCGCCGCGGGGGACGGTCAACCCCGATCGGCCGCCAGCGCCTCGCGCAGCTTGGTCTTGCCGCCGGTGCGCAGCAGCGCCCCGGAGTAGACCCGCCCACCGATCCGGACGACGACGGCGATCGCGACCAGCATGAGCAGGACGGCGACGGCGACCTCCCAGACGGCCGCCTCCCCCGCGGCCATCCGCACCGGCATGACCAGCGGGGACAGCCCCGGCACGAACGAGGTGACCGTGGCCAGCGTGCTGCCCGGGTCCTGGGCGGCCTGCAGGGAGACGATGAACCCGACGACCAGCAGCAGCGTGGTCGGGGTCAGCACGCTGCCTAGGTCCTCCTGGCGGCTCACCAGCGAGGCGGCGACGGCGAACACCGCGGCGTAGAACGTGTAGCCCAGCACGAACCAGGCCACGACGGACACCACGGTCGGGACGACGGCCGAGGGCACCGACACCACGTCCAGCGCCAGCGAGCCGACCACCCCGATGACGGCGATGGTCACCAGCTGGGCCAGGCCCAGCAGCCCGAGGCCGATGATCTTGCCGGTCAACAGCTGCCACGGCTTCATGGTCGACAGCAGGATCTCCACGACCCGGGAGGACTTCTCCTCGACCACCCCCTGGGCGACGAACTGCCCGAAGAGGATCAGCAAGCCGTAGAGCACGACCACGCCCAGCAGCGCGACCAGGACGGCGGTGGTGTCCCCGTCGTCGTCGGGGTCGAGCACGGAGTAGGAGATGGCGGGCGCGGCGACCAGGTCGACGCCCTGCTCACCGAGCTGGCGGGCGACCGAGAGCGCCCCGACGGCGGTCTCGGCGATCGCCGCGGCCGCCTCGTCCGCGCTGGACTCGACGACCACCCGCGGGGCGTCGCCGGCGCCGTCGACGAGCACGGCCTCGACGTCACCGTCCTCGACGGCCTGCCGGGCGGCGTCCTCGTCGGCCAGCTCGACGACGGTCACCTCGGTGCCGACCTGCTCCCCGGCCCGCACGAGCGCCTGCTCGACCTGGGCGCCACCGGCCACGGTGCCCACGGTGGTCGTCTGGGTGGAGGAGCCGGAGACGAGCTGGAAGACCATCAGGCCCAGCACCAGCAGCACGATGACGACCGAGCTGACGATGAAGCCCTTGTCCTTGACCCGGGTGGACATCTCCCGGCCGGCGACCAGCCGGACCTGACCGAACGCGCTCACGCCGCCACCTCCTGGGTCGAGACGGCCTCACGGAACAGCTCGACGAGCGTGGGTTCGCGCCAGGCGAAGTGCCGGACCGGGCCGGCGCGCAGCGCCGCGGCGAGGACCGCCTGGTCGTCGGTGCCCGGGGCGAGCTCCAGCACGGTGTCCCCGCGGGACTCGCTCACCACGCGCACCCCGGGGACGGTGCCGGCCCAGCCGTTCGGGGCGTCGTGGACGACGACCCGCAGCTGACGGCCGGCCTCGGCCGCGCGGAGCTCGTCGACGGTCCCGCTGGCCACGATGCGCCCGCGGGCCAGGATGCCGACGGCGTCGCACAACCGCTCGACCAGGTCCAGCTGGTGGCTGGAGAACACGACCGGCACGCCGCGGCGGCACTGCTCGAGCAGCGCGTCGGCCAGGGAGTCCACGCCGACCGGGTCCAGGCCGGAGAACGGCTCGTCCAGGATGAGCACCTCGGGCCGGCTGACCAGGGCGGCGGCCAGCTGGACGCGCTGCTGGTTGCCCAGCGACAGCTTCTCCACGCGCTGGTCGCGCTTGTCGGCCAGACCCAGCCGCTCGGTCCAGTGCTGCGCGGCGGCCGCGGCGTCCCCGGCGGTGAGGCCGTGCAACCGGGCGAAGTAGACGAGCTGCTCGACGACCTTCATCTTCGGGTAGAGGCCGCGCTCCTCCGGCATGTAGCCGATGCGGCGGCGGGCCGCCTCGTCCAGCGGGGTGCCCTGCCAGCGGACCTGGCCCGCGTCGGCGCGGGCCAGTCCCATCGCGATCCGCATCGTGGTGGTCTTCCCGGCGCCGTTGGACCCGCAGAAGCCGAACATCTGGCCGGGCGCGACGGTGAAGCCGACCCCGTCCAGCACCCGGTTCTCGCCGTAGGCCTTGACCAGTCCGTCGAACTCGAGCACGTGCTCCCTCTCGCCGCCGCTGTTCCGTGACGCGACCGTATCGGTGCGCTCGTCCTGCGGTGCGGGCGCCACCGGTGTGTCATCGGGTGATGAGCGAGACCGCACCCGTGCCGCACGACGCCGGCCTGTCCCAGCTGCGCGAGGCCGCCGCGGGCTGCCACGCTTGCGAGCTGTGGGAGCCGGCCACCCAGACCGTCTTCGGCGAGGGGCCCGAGACCGCCCGCATCGTCTTCGTCGGCGAGCAGCCCGGCGACTCCGAGGACCGGGCCGGCGAGCCGTTCGTGGGCCCCAGCGGCAAGCTGCTGGACCGCGCCCTCGAGGCCGCCCGGATCGACCGCCGGGACGCCTACGTCACCAACGCCGTCAAGCACTTCCGGTTCAAGCCGACCGGCAAGCGGCGCATCCACCAGTCCCCGGGCGCAGAGCACCTGCACGCCTGCCGCCCCTGGCTGGCCGCCGAGTTCGCCGTCCTGCAGCCCGAGGTCGTCGTCTGCCTGGGCGCCGTGGCCGCCAAGGCACTGATCTCGCCCTCGTTCCGGATCACCCGGGAGCGCGGGCAGCTGCTGCCCTGGACCCCGCCGGGCACCACGCCCGGCGAGGACGACGAGGACGGCGCCCCCGCCCAGACCTGGGTGCTGGCCACCACGCACCCCTCGGCCGTGCTGCGCACTCCGGAGGAGGACCGGGCGGCCGCCTTCGACGCGATGGTCGCCGACCTGCGCGTGGTGGCCACCGCGCTGGCCTGACCCCGTGCTGGCCTGACCCCGGCGGGTCAGTCCTGCTCGGGGTCGGGGTGCCGGACGCCGGCGGGCAGCTCGGTGCCGGCCTCGATGCGGACCCGGCGGCCGACGAGGGCGACGTCGCCGTCCCCACCCACCGAGGAGCGTTCGCCGACGTCGACGCCGTCGTCGAGCACCGCCCGGTGCACCCGCGCCCCGGCGCGGACCCGGACCCCCGGGAGCAGCACCGAGTCGGTGACCTGCGCGCCGGCCTCGACGACCACGCCCGGGGACAGCACGGAGCCGGTGACCCGGCCGGCGACCCGGGTGCCGCCGGAGACCAGCGAGCCCTCGACCTCGGCGCCGGGCAGCAGCCGGGCCGCGCTGTGCCGGCCCCCGCGGGTGCTCAGCCGCCAGGCCGGGTCGTCCAGGTCGATCGGCGGGTGCTCGGCCAGGAAGTCCATGTTGGCCTGCCAGTACGCCGGCACGGTGCCGACGTCGCGCCAGTAGCCCTCCAGCCGGTGCGCGCGGGCCAGGCCGTCGCGGGTCTGGGCGGGCAGCAGGTGGCTGCCCAGGTCCTCCAGGCCGTCGTCCCCGCAGTCGGCGGCGAGGGCTTCCAGCCGGTCCAGCGTCTGCTGCGGGGAGAACACGAAGACCTCGTTGGTCGCCGTCGTGGTGGCCGGCTCGTCGGGCTTGTAGACGTAGTCGGTCACCTTCTCGCCCTCGGTCTGCACGATCCCGTAGCGGGCGGCGTCGTCCGCGGCGACCTCGGTGGTGACCATGGTGACCTCGGCGCCGGACCCCAGGTGCTCCTCGGCGACGGCCCGGTAGTCCAGCTTGTAGACCGCGTCGGAGCTGACCACGACCAGGGCGTCCGGGCGGGCCTCACGCACCAGGTCGGCCTGCCGCCAGAGGACGTCGGCGGTGCCGGTGGCCCACCCGCCGCGGTCGGTGCCGCGGAAGGGCGGCAGCGTCATGAGCCCGCCCGACGTGCGGTCCAGGTCCCACGGCCGGCCGTTGGCCAGGTGCTCCGACAGCGACGCCGGGTGGAACTGCACGGCCACCCAGACGTCGGCGATCCCAGCGTGCTGGCAGTTGGACAGCGGGAAGTCGATGAGCCGGTACACCCCGGCGAAGGGGACGGCGGGCTTGGCCCGGTTCTCGGTCAGCAGCTCCAGGCGGCCACCGGCACCGCCGGCCAGCACGAGCACGAGGATCTTGGAGAGGGCCATGCCGGTGACTACCCCGCGCCCCCTCGGTTGCAAGCAGCAATCAACCGGCGCGTCGCCCCAGGGCCCGGTAGGACCAGCCCGCCGCCTCCCACACGTCACGGTCCAGGGCCTGCCGACCGTCCAGCACCCGCTTCCTGGCCACGATCTCCCCGAAGGCCACCGGGTCCAGCTCGCAGAACTGCTTCCACTCGGTGAGCAGCAGCACCGCATCGGCACGCTCGGCGGCCTCCTCGGCGGAGTCCACCACGTCCAGCTGGGGCCAGGACCGCCGGATGTTGTCCCCCGCCGCCGGGTCCGTCACCCGCACCGTGGCCCCCTGCAACTGCAACTGCGCGGCCACGTTCAACGCCGGGGAGTCCCGGATGTCATCGGAGTCCGGCTTGAACGCAGCCCCCAACACCGCGACCCGCTTCCCCAGCAACGACCCCTCACACACCTCCCGCGCCAGCTCCACCATCCGGATCCGCCGCCGCATGTTGATGGCATCCACCTCACGCAAGAACGTCAGCGCCTGATCCGCACCCAACTCCCCCGCCCTCGCCATGAACGCCCGGATGTCCTTGGGCAGACACCCACCACCGAACCCCAGGCCTGCGTTGAGGAACTTGCGCCCGATCCGGTCGTCGTGCCCGATCGCATCGGCCAGCTGCTTCACATCGGCACCGGTCGCCTCGCACAACTCGGCCATCGCGTTGATGAAGGAGATCTTCGTGGCCAGGAACGAGTTCGCCGCGGTCTTCACCATCTCCGCCGTCGCGTAGTCCGTCACCACCTGCGGCGTCCCCGCAGCCACGATCGAGGCATACACCTCATCCAGCAGACCCCGCGCACCCACCGCCTCCACCGGGTCCACCGGCAGCCCGTAGACCAACCGGTCCGGGTGCAACGTGTCGGCCACCGCGAACCCCTCCCGCAAGAAGTCCGGGTTCCACGCCAACAACGCCCCCGGCACCTTCCCCGCCACCAACTCCGCCAGCCGCGCCGCCGTCCCCACCGGCACCGTGGACTTCCCCACCACCAGCTCACCGGCAGCCAACACCGCCGACAACGACTCCGTCGCCGCCTCCACGTACCGCAGGTCCGCCGCGTACTCCCCCCGCTTCTGCGGCGTCCCCACACACAGGAAGTGCACCGCGGCCCCAGCCGCGTCGGCCATCTCCGAGGAGAACCGCAACCGGCCGGTGGCCAGCGTCTCCCGCAGCAGCTCGTCGAACCCCGGCTCGTGGAACGGCGCCCGCCCCGCGGCCAGCGACTCCGCCTTGGCGACGTCGACCTCGATGCCGACCACGTCGTGCCCCAGCTGGGCCATCGACGCCGCGTGCACCGCGCCCAGGTAGCCGCACCCGATCACCGAGATCCTCATGGCGGCATCCTCCCAGCGGGCGGGTCAACCGGCCCGGGACGCCTCCGCGGCCTTCGAGGCCCGGAAGAGCCAGAACGACGGCACCGCGACGGCGACCACCACCATCGCCACCACGATCAGCACACCCCCGGACACCATCGCCGCGGTGACGCCGAACCCGCTGGCGACCGCTCCGGCCCGCAGGTCGCCCAGCCGCGGCCCGCCGGCCACGACGACGATGAAGACGCCCTGCATGCGCCCGCGCATGTCGTCCGGGGCGGCCAGCTGCAGCATCGAGGAGCGCAGCACCGCCGACACCATGTCCCCGGCACCCGCGACGGCCAGGCAGAGCACGGCCACCCACAGCGACCCGGCGAACCCGAACCCGACGATCGCCACGCCCCAGACCGCGATGGCACCCAGCACGACGGCGCCCTGCCGGTCGACCCGGCTGACCCAGCCCGAGGTCAGGCCCATGACCAGCGAGCCGATGGAGATGCCGGCGAACAGCCAGCCCAGGGAGTTGGCGTTGTCGCTGTAGGTGGTCTGGGACAGCTGCGGGAAGACCGCCTGCGGCCACGCGAAGAGCATCGCGATGACGTCGACGACGAACGTCATCAGCAGCACCGGCTGGGTGCGCAGGAACGCGAACCCCTCCCCCACGCCGCGCACGGCGGCCGACAGGCGCAGCTTCCCCACGACCCCCAGCGGGGGCAGCGGGGGCAGCCCGCGGACCAGCAGCACCGCGACGGCGAACCCGACCGCGTCGACGACGTAGGCCAGGAAGAGGTCGCCCAGCCCGATCAGCAGCCCGGCCAGCAGCGGGCCGGCGATGACGCCGATCTGGCGGACCGTCATCGCCAGCGCGTTGGCCGCGGGCACCGCCTCGGCGCCCACGATGGCCGGGATGGCGGCGCTGCGGGTGGGCTGGTTGACCGCGCTGAACGCCGAGACGAACGCGGTCAGCGTCCACAGCACCGCCAGCGAGTCCAGCCCGAGACCGGCCTGCACGGCCAGCAGGGCGCTGGCGGCCGCCGAGCCGACCGAGGTGACGAGCATCAGCCGGCGGCGGTCCATGGCGTCGGCGATGGCGCCCCCGAGCAGGCCGAAGACGACCAGCGGGACCAGCGCCACGATCGACGTCACGCCCACCATGAACGAGGAGCCGGTCAGGTCGTAGACCTGGTACGGGACGGCGACCAGCGTCATCTGCTGGCCGAGCATGGTGACGGTGATGCCGCCGAACAGCCGCCGGTAGGCCGGGTTGCGCAGGGGTGTGGTGTCGATGGCGAACCCCCGGCGCTTGCGCGCCGGGGTCTCCTCGGGGGCCGGCCCGTCGACGGGTGACGTCACGGGGCGAGCCGCCGGACCACCCAGCCGCCCTCGGCGTCGTCCCGCTCGAAGCGGAGCCGGTCGTGCAGCCGGTCGTGCCCGCCCTGCCAGAACTCCACCGTCTGCGGCGTCACCCGGTAGCCGCCCCAGCTGGCCGGCCGGGGCAGCTTCCCCTCGGTCTGCTCGCCGAGCTCGCGGAAGGACCGGACCAGCTCCTCCCGGGAGTCCACGGTGGAGGACTGCACGGTGGCCGCGGCCGCCAGCTGGGCACCCCGCGGCCGGGGGTCCCACAGCGCGTCGGAGCCGGCGTCGTCCAGGCGCTGCGCGGTGCCGGTGACCCGGACCTGGCGCTGGAGTGCGTGCCAGGGGAAGACCAGGGCCACCCGGTCGTCCAGGGCCAGCTGGGCGCCCTTCGCCGAAGCCGCGTTGGTGACGAACACGAAGCCCTCGGCGTCCAGGCCCTTGAGCAGCACGACCCGGGCGTCGGGGGCGCCGTCGGGGTCGGCGGTGGCCAGCACCATCGCGTTGGGCTCGACCAGCTCGGCGGCCACGGCGTCGTCGAACCAGCGCTGGAACTGCTCGAGCCAGGTGGGCGCGAGGGTGTCCTCGGAGAAGGAGCCCTCGTCGTAGTCGCGGCGCATGGTCGTCAGGTCGGGCACGACGGCCATCGTCCCACCCCGCAACCACCCCACCCGGGCACTGTGACCGTCGTCGCACCTCCCGCTGGGCGGGACGGTCCGGGTGAGCCGGTCCCCCGGTGACGGCCTATGTTCTCGACAGCCGTGCGCTCGTAGACAGCGCGCGGGTCCCGCGCGCAGAGGAGCATGCAGGATGGCGGACGACTTCGTACCCGGCCTCGAGGGCGTCATCGCCTTCGAGACCACCATCGCCGAGCCGGACAAGGACGGCGGGTCGCTCCGCTACCGCGGCGTCGACATCGAGGACCTCGTCGGCAAGGTGACGTTCGGCGACGTCTTCGGCCTCCTGGTCGACGGCCGCTTCGGCCAGGGCCTCCCGCCCGCCGAGCCCTTCCCGATCCCGGTGCACACCGGCGACGTACGGGTCGACGTGCAGGCGGCGCTGGCGATGCTGACCCCGATCTGGGGCTACCGCCCGCTGCTGGACATCACCGACACCGAGGCCCGCGACGAGCTGGCCCGCGCCGCGGTCATGGCGCTGTCCTACGTGGCGCAGTCCGCCCGCGGCATCGGGGTCCCGGCCGTGCCGCAGCGGCGCGTCGACGAGGCCTCGACGATCGTCGAGCGCTTCATGGTGCGCTGGCGCGGCGAGCCCGACCCCCGGCACGTCGCCGCGGTCGACGCCTACTGGACCTCGGCCGCCGAGCACGGCATGAACGCCTCCACCTTCACCGCCCGGGTCATCGCCTCCACCGGCGCGGACGTCGCGGCGTCGCTGTCCGGCGCGATCGGCGCGATGAGCGGCCCGCTGCACGGCGGAGCCCCCTCCCGCGTGCTGCACATGCTCGACGAGGTCGAGGGCACCGGCGACGCGGAGAAGTACGTCAAGGACCTGCTCGACCGCAAGGAGCGGTTGATGGGCTTCGGCCACCGGGTCTACCGCGCCGAGGACCCCCGCGCCCGCGTGCTGCGCCGCGCCGCCAAGGAGCTCGCCGCCCCCCGCTTCGACGCCGCTCTCGCCCTGGAGAACGCTGCGCTGAAGGAACTCCGCGAGCGTCGTCCCGACCGTCCGGTCGAGACCAACGTCGAGTTCTGGGCCGCGATCGTGCTGGACTTCGCCGAGGTGCCCAGCCACATGTTCACCTCGATGTTCACCTGCGCCCGCACCGCGGGATGGAGCGCGCACATCCTGGAGCAGAAGCAGACCGGCCGGCTCGTCCGCCCGTCCGCCCGCTACATCGGCCCCGACCCGCGCAAGCCCGAGGACGTCGAGGGCTGGGACACGGTCAAGACCAAGGAGATCAGCGAGCCCGCCTGAGGCGGACCGCTCCCTGCACCACCGACGGCCCGGCGCACACCCTGCGACCGGGCCGTCGTCCCGCCCGCCCCCACCACCCGAGGACCCCAGATGAGCATCACCATCCCGACCGAGCTGCTCCCCGCCGACGGCCGCTTCGGCTGCGGTCCCTCCAAGGTGCGTCCCGAGGCGCTGGCGGCGCTGGCCTCCTCCGGGGTCGACCTGATGGGCACCTCGCACCGGCAGGCCCCGGTCAAGGGCCTGGTGAAGCGGGTCCGCGAGGGACTGGCCCAGCTCTTCGACCTGCCCGAGGGCTACGAGGTGGTGCTGGGCAACGGCGGCACCACGGCGTTCTGGGACGCCGCGACCATCGGCCTGGTGCGCGACCGGGCTGCCTTCGGCACCTACGGCGAGTTCTCCGCCAAGTTCGCCTCCGGCGTGGCCGACGCCCCGTTCCTGGCCGACCCGGTGGTCACCAAGGCCGCCCCCGGCTCGCTGGCCCTGCCCACCGCGGTGGCCGGCGTCGACGTCTACGGGTGGGCGCACAACGAGACCTCCACCGGCGTGATGGCCCCGGTCCGTCGCCCCGAGGGCGCCGACGAGGACGCCCTCGTCCTGGTCGACGCCACCTCCGGCGCCGGCGGCCTGCCCGTCGACGTGCTGGAGACCGACGCCTACTACTTCGCCCCGCAGAAGTGCTTCGGTTCCGACGGCGGCCTGTGGCTGGCCCTGATGAGCCCCAAGGCGCTCGAGCGGGTCGCCGAGATCAAGGCCTCCGACCGCTGGATCCCGGGCTTCCTGGACCTCTCGATCGCCGTGGACAACTCCACCAAGGACCAGACCTACAACACCCCCGCGGTGGCCACGCTCTTCCTGCTGGCCGAGCAGGTCGACTGGCTGAACTCCCTCGGCGGGCTCTCCGGTGCGGTCGCCCGCACCCGGGACTCCTCGTCGCGGCTCTACGACTGGGCGCAGGCCTCGGAGTTCGCGACGCCGTTCGTGCAGGAGGAGGCCGAGCGCTCCTACGTGGTGGCCACCATCGACTTCGACGAGTCCGTGGACGCCTCGCAGATCGCCGCGACGCTGCGCGCGCACGGCGTCGTGGACACCGAGCCCTACCGCAAGCTGGGCCGCAACCAGCTGCGGGTGGGCTGCTTCCCCGCCGTGGACCCCGACGACGTCAGCGCGCTGACGGCCTGCATCGACCACGTCGTCGCGGCGCTGTAGCGGGTGTGGGGGCGCACCGGCGCCCCCACACCCCGCTCACGGCAGCAGCCAGGTGTCCTTGCTGCCGCCGCCGCGGCTGGAGTTGACCAGCAGGGAGCCCTCCTCGAGGGCCACCCGGGTCAGCGGCGCCGGCACCACGCGGGTCGTGGACCCGGCCACGGCGAAGACCCGCAGGTCCGCCCGCCGGGGGACGACGACGCCCTCCACCAGGGTGGGCACCGTCGAGAAGTCCACCGGCTCCTGGGCGACGAACCGGTGCGGGGTCGCCGCCACCTCGGCAGCCAGCGCGGCGAGCTCGGCCGCGGAGCAGGTGGGGCCGAAGACGACTCCCTGCCCGCCGTACCCGTCGACGGGCTTGACGACCAGCTCGTGCAGCCGGTCGCGGACCGCGGCGTGGTCACCGGGGTCGGCCAGCACCCAGGTGGGCACGGTGTCCAGCACCGGCTCCTCCCCCAGGTAGAACCGGATCATCGCCGGGACGTGGCAGTAGGTGGCCTTGTCGTCGGCGACGCCGTTGCCGGGCACGTTGGCCAGGGCCAGCCGTCCGGCCCGCACGGCCTCGCCGAGCAGCACGTCCAGCGGGGTGCCCGTGGGGTTGAGGTGGGCGGCGAGCTCGTCCTCGTCGAAGCGCCGGTAGAGCACGTCGACCGGCACCCGCTCGCCGTCGACCTCCACGGCCACACCGCCGGCCGGGGTGGCCCACAGGGTGTCGGGGGTGGCGATGGGGACGCCCATGGCCTCGGCGAGCAGCCGGTGCTCGAACCAGGCGGTGTTCACCGGGCCGTCGGTGAGCAGCGCGACCTGCGGGGTGCCGGTGCAGGCGGGCGGGGCCGCATCGGCGAGCGCGGCGTGCAGCACGGCGACGGCCTCGTGCGGCTCGGGCAGCGACATCCCGTCGAACAGCTGGGGCAACGCGGTGCGGCTGGAGTCCCGGTTGACGATGGCGTAGCCCAGCCCGGAGGGCACCCGCAGGTTGTCCTCCAGCACGACCCACCCGTCGCGGCCGTGCAGCAGGTCCAGCCCCGCGACGGTGACCCGCTGCTGGCCGGGGACGGCCAGGGAGGCGGCCGCGGCGCGGTAGCCGGGGCTGCGGGTGACCAGCCACTCGGGGACGACGCCGGCCTGCACCGCCTCGGGGCGGGTGTCCCGGGTGTCACCGCGCCGGCGCCCGACCGGGCGGTAGGCGTCGGCGAGGAAGGCGTTGAGCGCGCGGGTGCGCTGCTCGACGCCACGGCTCAGGTGCGCCCAGTCCGTGCCGGTCACCACCCGGGGCAACGGGTCCATCGGGAACGGCAGCTCCTGCAGCTCGCCGTCGACGAAGGTGCCGAAGACGACGCCGCGGGCCCGGCGCTCGCGGCCCATCTCGCCGACCACCGAGGCCAGTCCGACGCCGCCGAGCTCCTCCAGGGCCGGGGCGACCGGGGCGTACCCCTCGTGCAGCGTGCCGTCGGGGCCGACCGCCTCGTCGACGGCCGATCCCGGGTAGCGCTCGAAGACGCCGGTCGCCTCGGTCATGTGTCCCTCACAGCCAGCGGTCGAACCAGGCGGTGATCCGCTCGGTCAGCGTCACCAGGTTCTCCCGGCCCACGACGGTGTGGCCCTCACCGAGCAGCAGCAGCAGCTCGGCGGGGGCGCCGAGGGCCGTCAGCGCCTGGTGGGCCTGCACGGACTCCGCGACGGGCACGTTGGTGTCCCGGTCACCGTGCGCCAGCAGGACCGGGGAACGCAAGCGCTCCAGCGAGGTCATCGGGCTGATCGTGGCGAGCATCTCCCGGTCGGCCACCGGGTCGCCGTACTCGGTCACCGACGCCGCGGCCATCCACGGCTCGGTGCCGGCGAAGAAGCTGCGCAGGTCGCTCATCCCGGCCAGGGACACCCCGGCGGCGAAGAGCTCCGGCCACCGGGTCAGCGCGACCAGGCTCAGGTAGCCCCCGTAGGACCACCCGTGCGCACCCACGGCCCCGGGGACGGCGATGCCGGCCCGGACCAGGTGCTCGACGGTGGCGGGGACGTCGGCGAAGGAGGCCTCGCGGGCGTCGACGTCGTCGGCGGCCATGAACGCCCCGCCCCGCCCCCCGGACCCGCGCACGTTGGGGGCGAAGACGGTCAGCCCGGCGGCGACCAGCGCCTGGGCCACCGGGGACCAGGCCGGGCGCTCCTGGCCCTCGGGGCCGCCGTGGAAGCTGACCACCGTGCGGTTGGGTCCGTGCACGTCGGGCGGGGTGTAGAGCCAGCCCTCCAGCGCCAGGCCGTCGGTGGCGCGGTAGCGGTGCCGGACCGGGGTGACCAGCAGGTCCGGGTTGGGCAGCCGCGGGCTGGACGGGAGCGGCCTCGGGGCGGTGGCCCGCTCGTCCAGGGAGACCAGGTGCAGCGCGCGGGGGGCGCCCGGGCCGGTCAGCTCGGCGACCAGCGAGGTGCCGTCGGCGGCCAGCGACCAGCCCGGCATGACCGGCAGCGGCAGCGGCACCGCCCGGACCAGGGACCCGTCGGAGACCCGGCGCAGTTCCAGCTCGGTGCAGCCCTCGGCGTTCCACAGGCAGAGCACGGTGCCGTCGGCCCGCACGGCGTAGCCGTCGAGGTCGGCGTCGGGACGGCGGACCAGCACCCGCGCCTCCCCCGGCACGGCGTCCGCGGACAGGTCGACCTGCAGCAACGCCGTGCGGTCCTCCCCGGGCGGCCCGGGCAGCGCCGCGCGCAGCCAGACCGACCGGCCCTCCGGGCCGAAACGGCCGTCCTCGCTGGCCTGCCCGCCGGCGTGCCGGAGCGGGACGACGCGGCGCTGCTCGCCGGTGGCGACGTCGATGACCACGACGTGCCGGTGCCCGCGCGGGCCGCGCCGGGCCAGCACGGTGCCCTCGTCCGGGGACACCGCGGTGACGGCGAGGAACCCGCCGGTGGCCAGCGTGCGGTGCGCCCCGGAGACGACGTCGACCAGCACGACGTCGGCACCGGGCCCGTCGGCGATCGTGCACACGTAGTGGCCGGGTCGGCCGGTCCAGCCCCCGGCGAACACGGTGACGCGGGGGTCCTCACCGGCGACCAGCCGGGCGTCGGAGCCGTTGGGGCGGACCACCCACAGCTGGGCGCAGATCGAGCCGCCGGGGCTCACCAGGTAGGCCAGCCACTCCCCGTCCGGGGACCAGGCGACAGAGACGACCTCCTGCTCGGGGCCCGACAGCACCAGCGGCGGGGTCTGCTGGTCCAGCGTGGCGACCTCGAGGCGGGGCCGGCCGGAGCGGTCGCTGACGAAGGCGACCCGGTCGCCGTCGGGTGCCAGCGCGGGGCACCAGGCGCCGGCGGCCGCGGCGATCTCGGTGACCGCGAGGCGGACGTCGGTGGTGAGGCCGTGCGGGTCGGAGCCGGCAGGGCGCAGGCCGGTGTCGGGGCGGGTCATGCCACCTCCTCGGGGGTCGTGGGCGTCAGTCCGGTTGCAGCGCGGTGGGGCGCCCCGCTGTTCCGCGGTCCGCCACCTTCTCCGTACCGGTGACCCGGGTCACCGGCGACACGCTCAGCGGATGCCGTGCCGCTGCAGCCAGAGCTCCAGCAACCCCACCTGCCACAGCTGGTTGCTGCCCAGCGTCGTGCGGGCGCCGTTGGGGTCGGCCAGCAGGCGCTCGGTGTGGTCGGTGCGGAACAGGCCGCGCTCGCGGGCCTCGGGGGCGTGCAGCGCGTCCCGGACCGAGGCCAGGTACTCGCCCTCCAGGTGGATGATCGCCGGCACCGGGAAGTAGCCCTTGGGCCGGTCGATGACGTGGGCGGGGACGACCTTGCGGGCGGCGTCCTTGAGGACGCCCTTGCCGCCGTGGGCCAGCTTCAGCTCCGGCGGGACGGCGGCGGCGAGCTCGACGAACTCGTGGTCCAGGAACGGCACCCGGGCCTCCAACCCCCAGGCCATCGTCATGTTGTCCACCCGCTTGACCGGGTCGTCGACGAGCATGACCGTGGAGTCCAGGCGCAGCGCGCGGTCCAGGGTGGTGTCCGCGCCCGGGCGGGCGAAGTGGTCGGCCACGAAGGCCCGGCTGACGTCGTCGGTGACCAGCCAGCGGTCGGCCAGGATCCCGGCCAGCTCGGCGTGCGGGCGGTCGACGAACACCGAGGCGTACGCGTCGACGGCGCGGTCGCGGGGGACGCCGTCCAGCGGCGGGTACCAGTCGTAGCCGGCCAGCACCTCGTCGGCGCCCTGCCCGCTCTGCACGACCTTCACGTGCTGGCTGACCTGCTGGGAGAGCAGGTAGAAGGCGACGCAGTCGTGGCTGACCATCGGCTCGCTCATCGCCGCGATCGCGCCGTCCAGCCCGGCGTGCACGTCGCTGGAGGGCACCAGCAGCCGGTGGTGGTCGGTGCCGAAGGTCTCGGCGACCACGTCGGAGTAGGCGAACTCGTCACCCTCGCGGCCACCGACGGCCTCGAAGCCGATGGAGAAGGTGGCCAGGTCGCGCTGGCCCTCCTCGGCCAGCAGCCCGACGATCAGGCTGGAGTCCAGCCCGCCGGACAGCAGCACCCCGACCGGCACGTCGGACACCATCCGCCGGCGGACGGCGACCCGCAGCTGCTCCAGCACCAGGTCCTGCCACTGCACGGGGTCCAGGTCGGCGAGGTCCGCGCGTCGCTCGTGGGTGGGCGCCCAGTAGGTCCAGTCGGACTCCCGGCCGTCGGCCTCGTAGGTGCGCACGGTGGCCGGGGGCAGCTTGCCGACGCCGGCCAGGATCGTCCGCGGGGCGGGCACCACGGAGTGGAAGGACATGTAGTGGTGCAGCGCGACCGGGTCGATCGAGGTGTCCACCCCGCCCGCGCGGACCAGCGCCGGCAGGCTGGAGGCGATCCGCACCCGGCCGGGCCCACGGCTGAGGTAGACCGGCTTGATGCCCAGCCGGTCCCGGGCCACGACGACCCGCCCCGAGCCGCGCTCCACCACCACGAAGGCGAACATGCCGAGGAACCGCTCGACACAGGCCGCGCCCCACCGGTGGTAGGCCTTCAGCACCACCTCGGTGTCGCTGGTCGAGGCGAACCGGTAGCCCGCGGCGTGCAGCTCCTCGCGCAGCTCGCGGTAGTTGTAGACGATCCCGTTGAAGACGACGGTCAGGCCCAGCTCGATGTCCACCATCGGCTGCGCGCCGGCGTCGGTGAGGTCGATGATCTTCAGTCGCCGGTGGCCCAGCGCGACCGGACCGGACTGCCAGACGCCGGACCCGTCGGGCCCACGGGGCGCCAGCTGGTCGCACATGGCGGCCACCGCCGCCACGTCGGCGACGCCTCCGTCGAACCGGACCTCGGCCGAGATGCCGCACACGAGCGCCTCCTCCCCGCCGGCCCGGGCCGGCGGCGTCGAACCGTCAGCCTGCCCGCTCCGTGTTGCCACGGCATGTCACGCCCCCGCCCTGGTCGTCGCTCCCGGCGGTCGACCGGTGACCGTGCGCTGTGACGCCGGACCGGACAGGGCCGACCGGGCGTGTCTGCCCCGGGCCGTCCCCGGGCGCGGTTAGCCTCGGTCGAGGTCCCACGTCCGGGGCTCCCACCGGCTCCCCTGGAGGTCGCCAGAATGCGCACCCTGCGCCTCGTGGCGCTCTCCGACGACGGCCGGAGCCTGGTCCTCGCGGCCGACGTCCCGGACTCCATCGACAACGGCGAGCGGTTCCACGTCCCCATCGACGACCGGCTCAAGGCCGCCGTCCGCGGCGACGCCCAGCGGATGGGCCAGATCGAGCTCGACCGCGGGAACGTCCTCCCGCCGCGGGTCATCCAGGCCCGGATCCGGGCCGGTGAGACCCCCGAGCAGGTCGCGCACGCCTCCGGCACGTCGGTCGAGCGGATCATGCGCTTCGCCCACCCGGTCCTGCAGGAGCGGGAGCGGGTGGCCGAGCAGGCCCAGAACGCCCGGGTCCGGCTCTCCGAGGGCACCCCCAGCGTGGCGCTGGAGCAGTTCATGTCCGACCGGCTGCGACTGCTGGGCGCGGACCTGGACGCCGTCCGCTGGGACGCCCACCGCACCGAGGACGGCACCTGGCAGGTCCGGGCCGCCTGGCGCGCCGGGCACAAGTCGGGCACCACCAAGTGGAGCTACGACACGGTCACCCGCACCGTCACCCCGGTCGACGCGACCACGATGGACTTCGCCGAGGGCACCCGCCTGGTGCGCGTCGTCCCCGACGTCCCGGCCGGTCTGCCCGCACCGGTGCCGACGCCGACGCCGCGCCGGTCGATCAACGTCGTCCGGGCCGCCGTCCTGGACGACGAGGACGACGTCGACGACCTCGCCGGGGACCGGGCCGACGACGTCGACACCCGCACCGCGCAGGAGATCGACGACGAGGTCCGCAACGTCGTCCCCACCGACGGCAGCCCGGTCGACGTGCTGCTGTCCGGCGACGGCGGTCCCGAGCACGACACCGTGGTCTTCGAGCGGATGGAAGGCGAGAACGAGGACCCCCGCGCGGCCATCCCGGCCTGGGAGGACATCGTCTTCGGGGTCCGTCGGCACCGCTGAGGTCCCCTCTCCCCGGACCCCCACCGTGACGCGGACGACGTGTCCGACCTGCGCACGGGGGTACCCACGTGCCCGACGGGGTCCCCGGTGCCTCCCCCGGCGCCGCTCCGTCCGCACACGGAACGGAGAACCCCATGTCCGCATCGGTCTCGATGCCCATCGGCGGGGTGCAGGTCGGCGTCTACGACGACTACACCCAGGCCCAGCGGGCCGTCGACTTCCTCTCCGACGAGCAGTTCCCGGTGGAGAACGTGCAGATCGTCGGCAGTGACCTCCGCTCGGTCGAGCAGGTCGTCGGGCGGCTGACCTTCGCCCGCGCCGCGATGGCCGGTGCCGCGTCGGGTGCCTGGTTCGGTCTCTTCGTCGGGCTGCTGCTGGGCATCTTCGCCCCCGACGGCAGCTCCTGGGTCAGCTCGGTGCTCACCGGCCTCGTGATCGGGCTGGTCTTCGGTGCGCTGTTCGGCCTGGCCGGCTTCGCCGCCACCCGGGGTCGCCGCGACTTCGCGACCAGCGGCCGGCAGATCGTCGCCGGCCGCTACGAGGTGCTGTGCAACCCGCAGTTCGCCGAGCAGGCGCGCGCCCACCTCGCCCGGCTCTCGCTGCGCGGCTGACCCCCGTCGACCACCGCGGGGCCCCCGGGGCCCGGCGGTGGTCGGGTGGGTCAGTTCCCGCTGCCGCCGCCCCAGCCGTTCGGGTGCGACCCCGGGCTGCTGCGGTAGGCCTCCGGGTCGCCCGTGACGGCGGTGCCACGGACGCCGTCGGACGCCCCGCCGTGCCGGGCCGCACCACGGGCCCCGGCCCGGCGGTCGTGCACCAGCATCGCCACCAGGGCGGCCACCACGAACACGCCCACCACGATCCAAAGGGTCGTCATGGCCGGACGGTAGTCGGTCAGCGCAGCGTCGAGAAGGCGACGGCGGCCGCGGCCGCCACCCCGAGGGAGTCGACGCCCGACCGCATCGGGATCCGCGCGCGCACGTCGACCGCGGCCTGCGCCGCGGCGCTCAGACCGGGCCCCTCGGCACCCAGCAGCAGCGCCGTCCGCGGGTGCGCGGTGACGTCGATCGAGGCCAGGTCCACGGCGTCCGCGGCCGGCGTCATGGCCACGGTGGTGTACCCGGCGGACCGCACCCGCTCCAGGTCCCCCGGCCAGTCGCCCAGCACCCGGACCGGCAGGGTCAGCAGGTGGCCCATCGAGACCCGCACCGACCGCCGGTAGTACGGGTCGGCGCAGGTGGGGTCCAGCAGCAGCGCGTCGATGCCCAGCGCGACCGCGGACCGGCCGATCGAGCCGATGTTCTCGTGGTCGTTGAGACCCTCCAGCACGGCGATCCGCCGGGGCGCCGTCGGGTCCGGACCGGCCAGCAGCTCGTCCAGGTCGGGGGTCGCCGGACGCTCGGCCGAGGCCAGCACCCCGCGGGTGAGCCGGAAGCCCACGGTCTCCGACACCACCCACTTGTCCGCCTCGTAGGCGGGCACGTCGGCCGGCAGGTCGAGGGCGGCGACCCGTCCGGGCACGCCGTAGACCGCCCGCAGGCGCAGTCCGGTGGTCAGCAGCCGCTCGACCGCGGTGACGCCCTCGACGACGACCGGACCGGTGCCCCGTTCGGTCCCGGGGCGCCGGTCACCGGCGTGCAGGTCGTGGAAGTCGGCGACCCGGGGGTCCCGCGGGTCGGTGATCAGCTCGGGCACGACGACCGATCATGCCCGGTCCCCCCACCGCCGCACTGCGGGCGGGCCGCCCACCCAGCAGGATCAGGCGGTGAGCTCCTCCGGCACCACCGTCATCGGCTCCGGCATCGCCGGGGTCGCCTGCG
Organism: Klenkia sp. AC732; assembly: GCF_979256525.1. Lineage (NCBI taxonomy): Bacteria > Bacillati > Actinomycetota > Actinomycetes > Geodermatophilales > Geodermatophilaceae > Klenkia > Klenkia sp. AC732. Next base: position 63,028 of record NZ_CEEDOS010000022.1, read on the forward strand.
CCCGAGCACTGTCCGACGCCGGCCTGCCCGTGCGGGTCCTGGACCGCGGACGTGCCCCCGGGGGACGGATGGCCGGGCGCACGCTGCACGGGCGCGTGGTGGACCTGGGCGCCTCGTACTTCACCGTCGGGCAGGACAGCCCCTTCGCACCCGTCGTCGAGGACTGGGTCGCCCGCGGCCTGGCCCGGGAGTGGACCGACACGTTCTCCGTGGTCGGGCCGGACGGTGTCACCGACACCAAGACCGGCCCGGTGCGCTACGGCGCGGCCGGTGGTCTCCGTTCCCTGGTCGTCGACCTGGCCCGGGGGCTGGACCTGGTGCAGCAGCGGACCGTCGAGCAGGTGCGCCTGGACGGCGGCCCGACCGTGGACGGCGAGCGGGCCGACGCCGTCGTCCTCGCCCTGCCCGACCCGCAGGCCCGCCGGCTGCTGGAGCCCGGCTCGGCGCCGGAGACCGTGCTGGACCCGCGGGGGTGGCAGCCGACGCTGGCCGTCGCCTTGGGCTGGTCCACCCGCCGCTGGGACGCCGACCTGCACGGCGCCTTCGTGCACGACGACCCGGCGGTGGAGTGGCTGGCCGACGACGGCGACCGCCGCGGGGACGGCGCCGCGGTGCTCGTCGCGCACACCACCCCGGAGTTCGCCGCCCGGCACCTCGAGGAGCCGGCGCTGGCCGGGCCCGAGGTCGCCGAGACCGTCACCCGGCTGCTGGGACTGGACGCCCCGCCGGACTGGACCCACGTGCACCGCTGGACCTTCGCCAAGCCGACGTCGCCGCGGGAGCAGGCGTTCTCGCTGGCCGACGGCATCGGGTTGTGCGGGGACGGCTGGTCGGCGCCCTCCAAGGTGGAGAGCGCCTGGACGTCGGGCCACGAGCTGGGCCGGGAGCTGGCCGCCCGACTGGGCTGAGCCGGACCCCGCGGCTACGGGGTCCAGCCGGCGACCACGGGGGCCCGTGGCGCCGTGCGGGCTGCGGGGACGACGGTCCCGGCCGCACCGGCGACCCGGGCGTCGGCGTCGGCGCGCTCGAGGGCGGCGGAGAAGAGCCAGCCCTGCGCCCACCGGCAGCCCTCCGAGCGCAGGTGGTCGCGCTGCTGCACGGTCTCCACCCCCTCGGCGACGACGTCCAGACCCATCACCCGGGCCAGCCCGAGCAGGCCCTCGACGATCCGCGGGGCCGGCCCGTCGGGCCCGATGCCGGAGACGAACGAGCGGTCGATCTTGAGCACGTCGACCGGGAACTGCCGGAGGTGGGTCAGCGAGGAGTAGCCCGTCCCGAAGTCGTCGACGGCCAGCCGGACGCCCAGCCGCCGCAGCCGCCCGAGGGCGAGGGCGGCCTGCTCGGTGTCGTCGACCAGGGCGGTCTCGGTCAGCTCCAGGCACAGCGCGGCGGGGTCCAGGCCGCTGTCGGCCAGGGCGGCGGCGACGTCGTCCACCAGGTGCGGGGAGCGCAGCTGGCGCACCGACAGGTTGACCGCCACCGTCGGTGCCGGTCCCGGTCCGGCGCCCCGCCACCCCGCGGCGGCCGCGCAGGCCTCCCGGAGCACCCACCGGCCGATGGTCTCGATCGCCCCGTTCTCCTCCGCGATGGGCACGAAGGTGGCCGGGGACACCTCGCCCAGCTCGGGGTGCGCCCAGCGCAACAGCGCCTCGAAGCCCTCCAGCGTCCCGCTGTCCAGGTGGACGACGGGCTGGTAGACCAGCCGGAACTGGCCCGCCGCGAGGGCCTCGGGCAGGTCGGCGACCAGCCGGGTGTGCTGCAGCAGCTCGGCGCGCATGCCCACCTCGAAGCGGACCACCCGCCCCTTGCCGGCGGCCTTGGCCCGGTAGAGCGCCGTGTCCGCGTCGCGCAGCAGGGTCGCCGCGGTGCAGGCCGCGTCCGGGTCGGCCACGACGAGCCCCGCGCTGGCCCCGACCCGGACCCGCCGGCCGGCGATCTCGTAGGGCCGGCAGAGCTCGCGCCGGATGCGCTCGGCGACCGCGTGGGGGTCCTCCGGGTCGCCACCGGGCTGCTGTTCCAGCAGGACGGCGAACTCGTCCCCGCCGAGCCGGGCCACCGTGTCCGCGGGGCGCACGTGCGCAGTGAGCCGGCCGGCGACCTGGCGCAGCAGCTCGTCCCCCGCCGGGTGGCCGTGGGTGTCGTTGACGCTCTTGAACCCGTCCAGGTCCAGGGAGAGGACCGCCGGGTCGGCACCGGTCCGCCCGGTGCGGGTCAGGGCGTGCCCGACCCGGTCGTCGAACAGGGCCCGGTTGGCCAGGCCGGTGAGCCCGTCGTGGAAGGCCTGGTGGGCCAGCTCATCCTGGGCGCGGCGCCGGGTGCTGACGTCCTGCAGGGTGACCACCAGGCCACCGACGTCGGCGGCCGAGGTGCGGTCGACGACGCGGACCTCCACCCAGGTGTCGGCCTCGGTGGTGCGGAGCTCGGCCTGGCAGACCCGCCCCGGGTGTGCCCGGGCCCGGTCCAGCAGCTCCTGCCGCCCGACCGGGTCGGCGGACCCGACCCCGGCCCACAACACCGACGGGGGCCGTTCGTCGACCCCGGTCAGCGGCACGCCCAGCGCGTCGACGACGACCAGGGCGTCGGCCGAGTCGGCGGCCAGGGCGGCGGCCCGCCGGGCGCGCCGCTCCAGGGCCTGGCGCAGCTCGCCCTGCTGGTGGGCCAGCCGGGCGGCCCGGGCGAAGGCCAGCACCAGCACCGCCACGGTGACGACCAGACCGGCGGTGGGGTTCACGTCGACGCCCCGGCTCCAGGAGACCAGCTCGACCAGACCGGGCAGGGCGAGCGGGAAGAGCGCCAGGGCGATCTGGGCACGGGAGACCGGGCGCTCGGGCCGGGCCGACGGCCGGGCCGGGGCCGGCCGCGCGCCCAGCGCCGCCCACAGCGAAGCCGCCAGCGCCAGGGAGCCCAGCGACCACCCGGTGTCCAGCAGCAGGCTCTGCCCGGCGACCACCAGGTAGCCGAGGTCGGCGAGGAACCAGGTCACCGCCCCGGCCGCCACCCAGACGGCCTCCGCACGCAGCGCCGCCCGCACGAACCACGCCCGGACGACGAGGGCCAGCAGCCAGGCGTCGAGCACCGGGTAGGCGGCCCAGACGGTGCGGACCAGCGGGGGCAGGCTGTCGTCGCCCAGGGTGTCGGCGAGCACCAGCACCCACTCCAGGTAGACCACGACCAGGAAGACCGCGGCGGTGTCGACGAACCGGTCGAACGGCGACCCCCCGGGCACCCGGCCCAGCAGCTTGCGCAGGCCGATGCCCACGGCCACGTAGGAGGCCAGGTAGGCGGCGTCGGCGACCGACACGTCGACCTCGGGCAGCCCGGCCCAGGCGCGGACCTGCCAGACCACGTCGCCCACCGCGGACAGGGTCACCCCCGCGGCGGTCCACACCCCGGCCCGCCACCCACGCAGCACCGCCGTCCAGGCCAGCACGGCCGCCCCGACGACCACGGTCAGGTAGCCGAGGGGGGCCAGCTGACCGCCGGGCAGCAGCACGCGGCCGACCGCGAGGACCGCGAGCAGCACGAACACCGCCCGGACGGCGGTGTGACGGGACGGGAGGGACACGGTCGCTCCAGCGATCGGCGGCGGCGACCCGCGGGCTGGAGTCGGGTGACCATCGGCCGCCGCCCGGCCCGGCTGTGGTCCAGCGGCGGGCTCCTCACCCGCGCGGGTGGGCCTGCCCCAGGGCGGGCGGCCCTAGGCTGCCGACGATGGACGAGGCACCCGCGGCCGGCCCTGGGCGCCCCGGGGCGGCCGCGAGCTGCCACGAGGTGGTCAAGACCCACCACACGGCGACCGGGTCGATCACCGCGCTGGACGGGGTCTCGGTGTCCCTCCCCCGGGGCCGGGTGACCGTCGTCGTCGGGCCGTCCGGGTCGGGCAAGTCCACCCTGCTGCGCCTGCTGGCCTGCCTGGACACCCCCGACTCCGGGCACGTCGAGGTCGGCGGACGTCGGGTCGACGACCGGGGCGCCCGCGGCCGCCGGCTGCTGCGTCGCCAGCAGGTGTCCTACCTCTTCCAGCGCCCCGGGGAGAACCTGCTCCCCTACCTGGACGCGGTCGGCCAGGTCCGGCTGGCGGCCCGGCTGCGCGGCACCGCGACCACCGACGAGGAGGTGCTCGCGCTGCTGGACCGGCTGGGGCTGGCCGACCGGGCAGACCACACCCCGGGCCGGCTGTCGGGTGGGGAGCAGCAGCGCCTCGCCGTCGCCTGCGGGGTGGTGGGCTCCCCCGCCCTCGTCGTCGCCGACGAGCCGACCGCGGAGCTGGACACCGCGGCGGCCGAGCGGGTGCTGGCCGCGATGACCGACCTGGCCGCGGGTGGGGTGGGCTTCGTCGTCTCCAGCCACGACCCGCGGGTGCGGGCGGTGGCCGACGGGGTGCTGGCCCTGGACCACGGGCGGCTGGTGTGAGCGGGTTCGCCGCCCGCGGGCTGACCAAGCGGTTCCACCGCGGCGTCGAGACGGTGACCGCGCTGGCCGGGGTGGACCTCACCGTCGCCGCCGGGGAGCTCGTCGCCCTGGTCGGCCCGTCGGGGTCGGGGAAGTCCACCCTGCTGGCGCTGCTGTGCGGATGGGAGACCCCCGACGAGGGCAGCCTGACCCTGGGCGGTCCGCTCGCCGGCCGCCGTCCCGCCGACCTGGGGTGGCCCGAGCTGGCCCTCGTGCCCCAGGCCCTCGGGCTCGTCGCCGACCTGAGCATCGCCGACAACGTGCTGCTGCCCGCGCGGTTGCGCGGCCAGGACGAGACCGCGCGGGCCGGGCTGCTGCTCGCCGACTTCGGCCTGGCCCACCTGGCCGGGCGCTACCCGCAGCAGAGCTCGCTGGGCGAGCAGCAGCGGGCCGCCGTCGCCCGGGCCCTGCTGCTCCGGCCCGCCGTGCTGCTGGCCGACGAGCCGACCGCGCACCAGGACCGCGGGCACGCCGACCAGCTCCTGGACGCCGTCGAGGCCGCCGCCCGGGAGGGCTCAGCGGTGCTGCTGGCGACCCACGACGAGACCGCGTGGGCGCGCGCCGACCGGGTGCTGACGCTGCGCGACGGGCGCCTCACCGGCGGGCTGCCCTCGTGAGCCGACCGGCGCTGTGGCGGCTGGCCCCGTGGACCCGGGCGCCGCTGCTGGGGCTGCGGCAGCCGGCCGCCGTCCTCGCCGTGCTGGTGACGACGGCCGTGCTGGCGTGCGCGCTCGCCTCGTGGCCGCTCTTCCTGTCCTCCGCGAGGTCGGCGGCCCTGCAGCAGCAGCTGGCGGCCGGCTGCGCGGAGGCCGGTTGGGGCCAGACCGGCGTCGTCGTCCGGCTGCTGGACCAGAACGGCGACCCGACCGGTGTCGAGCCGGTCGGCGCCGGCACCGACCGGGCGCTGGCCGACGGCTGGGCGGACGTGGGCGCGGACGCGGCCGTCGCCGTCGCGATCACGGCCCCGGGACCGGTCACCACCCCCGGCGGGGGGAGGACGTCGCTGCCGGCCCGGGTCCTCTTCCGCACCGGGGCCCTGGACCACGTCCGCTGGGAGCAGGGCCCGGCGACCGGGACGGCAGGGGTGGCCGTCCCGGCCAGCTGGGCCGAGCCGGCCGGCCTCGCACCGGGCGACACGCTCGGGCTGGGGGGCGCGACCGTGCCGGTCGTCGGCGTCTACACCGACCTCTTCGCCTACGACCCGGGCCCCACCTGGTGCGACTACCGCCCGCTGTTCGCCAACGACGCCAGCGCGGACACCCCGCCGCCGGCCCTGCTCCTGGCCTCCGACGCCGCCGTGGTGGACGCCGTCTCCCCCGGGACCGCGGCCACGGAGCTGCTCCGCCAGGTGCCGGTCGACGCAGCCGACACCACGGTCAGCGACGCCACCGCCCTGCTCCGGGACCAGGCCCGCGCCCAGGCCGCCGCCCTGGCAGCGACCGGTGCCCCGGCCGACCTGGCCGTCCCCGGCACCCGGCTGGCCGAGGCGGTCGCCCGGGCCGAGCTCGTCGAGTCCGGGCTCCGCGGGCCGGTCGTCCCGGTCGCCGTCGCGGGGGCGCTGCTCGCCCTGGTCCTGGTCGCCGCCGCGGGCAGCTCCTGGGCCGACCGGCGGGCCACCGAGGTGCGGCTGCTGGCCGCGCGCGGGGTCGGCCCGGTACCGCTGGCCGGCAAGGCCGCGCTCGAGCTGGGGCTGCCCGCGCTCGCCGGTGCCGCGCTGGGCTGGGGCGCCGCCCGGCTGCTCGTCGCCGCACTCGGCCCCGCGGACGACCTCGACCCCGCCGCCACCACCGCCGCGCTCGGGGCCGGGGCCGCGGCGTTCGTCGCCGGGCTCGCCGCGGCCGCCGCCGTCGCCGGGCTGCGGGCCCGCGGCACCGCGGAGCGGGCCCCGGGCAGCGCCCCCCACCGGCCCGCCCGGGTGCCCTGGGAGGTGGGCCTGCTGCTGGCCGCGGGCTGGTGCTGGGCGCTCCTGCAGGGCCGGGACGCCGTCGTCAGCGAGCGCGGCGTCGCCCAGGTCGACGGACTGCTCGTGGCGTTCCCGCTGCTGGGCGTCGCCGGCGCGGCCGTGCTGACGGCCCGGCTGCTCACCGCCCTGCTCCCCCGGCTGAGGCGGTGGGCCGCACGCCGGCGCCCCACGGTCTTCCTGGCGGTCAACCGGCTGGCCGCCGCCCGCGCGGCCACCGCGACCCTGCTGGTCGCCGTCACGCTGCCGGTGGCCGTGCTGGGGTACACAGCGACCCTGACCGCCGGCTCGCGGGCCACGCTGGAGGCGAAGGTCGGCGTCCAGATCGGCGCCGGCGCCGCGGTGCTCAGCGTCTCGCGGTTCGACCCCACCCCGGCCGTCACCGCCGCCGGCGCGTACGTCGTGCGGTACGGCAGCGCGAGCGTCACCGACCCCGAGGGCGGGCGCACCGACGTCCAGGTGCTCGCCGTCGACCCCGACGACCTCGCCGGCACCGCCGCCTGGGTGGACTCCTTCGCCGACGAGCCGCTGCCCGACCTGCTGGCCCGGCTGGAGGGCCCCGACGTGGACGGGCGGCTCCCCGTGGTCGCCGCCGGGCTGCCCGCCGGCCCCGCGGACCTGCGACTGGGCAGCCTGCCCGTGCCCGCCCAGGTGGTCGGCACCGCCGACGTGCTGCCCGGACGGCGCACCGCGGCCCCCGTGGTACTCGTGGACGCCGACCGGCTGCCCGAGGTCGACCGCACCGCCGGGGCCGACCGCACCGCCGAGCTGTGGACCGACGGTGAGACCGCCGCCGCGCAGGAGGCCCTCACCGCCGCCGGCAGCCAGCGCAACCGCACGATCGTGCCGGCCGACGTGCAGACCACGGCCGACTTCCTGGGCATCACCTGGACGTTCGGCTACCTGTCCGCACTGGCCGTCTTCGTCGGCGTCATCGCCCTGGGCGGGCTGCTGCTGTACCTGCAGGCCCGCAGCCGGGTGCGCGTGTCGGGCTACGTGATGGCCCGCCGGCTCGGGCTCACCCGGCGGACGCACCTGGCCTCGCTGGTCGTCGAGCTGGGCGGGGTCGCCGTGGCCGGCACCGTGGTGGGCGGGGTCCTGGCCGCCGGCGCCGTGGCGCTGGTGTACCGCCGGCTCGACGTCGACCTGCTGCGGCCGCCCACCCCGCTGCTGGACGTGCCGTGGACGGCGCTGGCCGCGACCGTCGTCCTCACGCCGGCCGCGGCGGTGCTGGCCGCGCTCTACGCCCAGCGTGCCGCCGACCGCGCCGACCCCGCCACCGTCCTGCGCGAGGACGCCTAGCTGTGATGTCTAGCGGGGGGCCCGGGCCAGCTGCCGGGACTGGGCGACCAGCCGGCCGGTGGAGTCCCAGATCCGGTAGTCCTCGTCCAGCCAGCCGCCGGCGATCTCGCTGGCCCGGGCCTCGACCAGGCACCAGCCCGGCGCGGGCAGCGCGCGGACCAGCACCTGCAGCTGCACCGTGGGAGCCCAGCCGAAGCGGCCGGTCGCCCAGGAGGTGGGCGGCAGGGCGTCGGCGAACGCGACCAGGCCCAGCGGGTCGGGCTCGCGGCCGTCGGCGAAGCGCAGCCACGCGCGGATGACCGGCTCCCCGGACGGCTCCCCCAGCGCCCACCCGGCCGTCACCGGGTCCAGCCGGGTCTCCACCCGCTGCGAGAGCCCGGGCACCTGGACACCGGGCGGTGCCAGGTGGGCGTGCTCGGCGATGGAGGAGCAGTCCTCGACCGGGGTCGCCGCGGGCGGTGGCACCGAGTACGACGAGTCGCCGGGCACGAGCGTCGCCGTCGTCGCCTGGACCGAGACGGCCGGGCCACCGGCGTCGGACAGCACGACGGTGGCGTGCTGCAGCGTCCTGCCGCCGGGTCCCGGGGTGACCGACAGCTGCGCCGGACCGGCCGCAGCGGCCCGCAGGTAGCTGGCCGACAGCGCGACCGGGTGCTCGTGCGGGGAGGACTCGACGGCAGCCCGGGCGACGACGGAGAGCAGGTAGCCGCCGTTGAGCACCCCGCCCCCGACGTCCCAGCCGGCGTCCAGCGTGGCGGTGAAGCCGCCCTCGGCGGGGGTCAGCGCGGTGGCGGTCTCGAAGCTCTGCGACACGGGCCACAGGGTGCCAGGCTGGTCGTCATGGATCAGACACACCTGGGCCGCAGTGGTCTCTCGGTCTCCCGGCTCTGCCTGGGGACGATGAACTTCGGACCCGAGACCCCCGAGGACGACTCGCACGCGATCATGGACCGCGCCCACGCGGAGGGCGTCAACTTCTTCGACACCGCCAACGTCTACGGCTTCGCCGCCGGCAAGGGCCGCACCGAGGAGATCCTGGGCACCTGGTTCGCCCAGGGCGGGCAGCGCCGGGAGAAGACCGTGCTGGCCACCAAGGTCTACGGCTCGATGACCGACTGGCCCAACGACACGTTCCTGTCCGCCCGCAACCTCGTCCGGGCCTGCGACGCGTCCCTGCGGCGCATGCAGACCGACTGGATCGACCTCTACCAGTTCCACCACGTGGACCTGAGGACGCCGTGGGAGGAGATCTGGCAGGCCTGCGAGACCCTCGTCGCGCAGGGCAAGGTGCTCTACGTCGGGTCCTCCAACCACGCCGGCTGGCAGCTCGCCGCCGCCCAGGAGGCCGCCCGCAACCGGCACTTCACCGGCCTGGTCAGCGAGCAGTCGATCTACAACCTGCTGGTCCGCGACATCGAGCGCGAGGTGGTCCCGGCCGCCGAGCACTACGGCATCGGGATCATCCCGTGGAGCCCGCTGCAGGGCGGTCTGCTCGCCGGTGTCCTGGCCAAGCAGGAGGGCAACCGCCGGACCAGCGAGCGCAACCAGGCCCGCATCGAGGAGGTCCGCCCGCAGCTGCAGCGCTACGAGGACCTGTGCGGCGAGTGGGGCCTGTCCCCCGCCGACGTCGGCATCGCCTGGCTGCTCAGCCGGCCGGCGGTGACCGCGCCGATCATCGGGCCGCGGACGATGGAGCAGTTCGAGTCCTCGCTGTCCGCCGTCGAGATCACCCTGGACGACTCCCAGCTCGCCGCGCTCGACGAGGTGTTCCCGGGCCACCGGACGGCCCCGGAGGACTACGCCTGGTGAGCTGAGGGCCAGCCGGTGACGCGCTCGTGGGGACGGCCCGGCGGGGAGCGCCAGAGCACCACCTCGGTCACCGGCCAGGCCGGCCCGTGGTCACCGCCCAGGCGGTCGACCAGCTGCGGGTCGGCCTCGCCGGTCCCTGCCCAGCGGCCCAGCGTCAGGTGCGGGGCGTAGGGGCGCTCGTCCACCGGCACCCCGGCGTGCCGGGCGGCCGCGGCCAGCCGGTCGGCGACGACCGAGAGCCCATCGACGTCGCCGCCCACCCCGGCCCACAGCACCCGCGGCCGACGGCGCCCGAACCGGCCGGCACCGGTCAGCTGCACCGTCACCGGCGGCGCACCGGCCACCACCGGGCCCAGCGCGGACAGCAGCCCGGCCAGCCGGGACCCCGGGACGTCGCCGAGGAAGGCCAGCGTGACGTGCCAGCTCTCCGGCGCGGTCCAGCGCGGCGCCCCGGGCAGGTCGCGGACGTCGTCCACCGCGGCGCGCAGCGCGGTGACGACGGGGGGCGGCGGGCTGACCGCCACGAAGAGCTTGCCGGTGCTCAGCCGCGCGCTCCCGGGGGGCTGAGGACGAGGCCGGCGTCGACGAGGGCGGTGACCAGGCGCAGCCGCTCCAGCTCGCGCTCCTCGCCCGGCGCGCACCCGCGCAGCCGGTGGCCGACCTCCAGGGCGGCGGCGGCCTCGACGAGCACGTCGTCGTAGGCGGCCTGCAGGCCGGCCCGGTGCGCGGCCGGGGTGCCGGCGGAGACCAGGGCGATCTCCCGGCCGAGCCGCCGCAGGTCCAGCGCGACCGCCTGCAGGGGACGGCGCCGCGGCTCGGGGACGGCGGTCCCGACGGCGGCCCGGGCCCGGGTCGGCCGCCGCCGGGGCGCCCGCAGCCGCAGCACGGGAGGACGCAGCACGGGCCGGCGCAGCTGACCGGTGAAGGCGCGCAGCGCGAGGTCCATCAGGGCCGCGCCGACCAGCACCATGGCGACGACGAGGCCCAGCTGCACGGGCCAGGAGCGGACCACGTCGGCGAGCGGGGGCACGCGCCGACGGTAGGCCCCGGTGACGGGGGCCACAAGCGTCACCGGGACCGTCCGACCTGCTCGCCCGGCGCCTCCGCATCGGCCTCGGAGACCACGCCGGCGACAGCCGGGCGGGCCGCGACGGCCTGCGCCGGGGCGGCCGGCAGCGGGTCGACGTGCAGGTGCACGCTGGGCGGTGCGACGTGCGCCTCGAGCCGGACGTGGCGGCCACGGGACAGCACCGCCCCGGCGACCACCGCGGCCACCACGACGACCACGCCCCCGGAGATCAGCCCCCACGGGGCGCCCAGGTGCTCGGAGACCCAGCCGATGGCCGGCGCACCGATCGGCGTCCCGCCCATGAAGCACATGAAGTACAGGGCCAGGATCCGGCCGCGGAACTGCGGTTCGACGCCGAGCTGGACGAAGGAGTTGCAGGCCACGCTGAACACCAGCGCGGCCGCACCGGTGGGCACCAGCAGCAGCGCGAACGACCAGTAGGTGGGCATCAGCCCGGCGACCACCAGCAGCACCCCGAAGGCGATCGCGGCCAGCAGCAGGAAGCGCTGCAGCGGGCGGCGGCTGCGCCGGGTGGACAGCAGCGCCCCGCTCAGCGAGCCGACGGCGTACATCGTCGACAGCAGCCCGAACGCCCCGGCGCCCAGGCCGAACACCTCGCGGGCCATCAGCGCGATGGTGATCTGGCTGTTGAACCCGAACGTGCCGACGACGAAGGCCAGCAGCATCGCCAGCTGCAGGTCCGGGTGCGCCCGGGTGTAGGCCAGGGCCTCCCGGAGCTGGCCGCGGGACCGGGCGACGGGCGGGCTGTGCTGCAGCTCGGCGTCGCGCATCAGCGACAGCGCGACGATGGTGGCCGCGAAGCTGGCCGCGTTGACGAAGAACGCCGGTGCGGTGTCCCCGCCGGAGACGGCGATCAGCCCGCCGGCGGCCGCCGGCCCGATCAGCCGGGCGCCGTTGAACACCGTGGAGTTCAGGCTCACCGCGTTGGCCAGGTTCGCCGGGCCCACCATCTCCGAGACGAACGCCTGCCGGGCCGGGGTGTCCAGCGCGCTGACCACCCCGAGCCCCAGGGCCAGGGCGAAGACGTGCCACAGCGCGATGCCACCGGTGGCCACCAGGACCGCCAGGCCCAGGGCCAGCACGCCCATCACCGCCTGGGTGGCCAGCAGCATCCGGCGCTTGTCGTACCGGTCGGCGAGCACCCCGCCGTAGAAGCTGAACACCAGGGTCGGCCCGAACTGCAGCGCGGTGATCGCGCCCAGCGCGACCCCGCTGCCGCCCGAGAGCTGCAGCACCAGCCAGTCCTGCCCGATGCGCTGCATCCAGGTCCCGGTCAGCGAGACCAGGTTGGCCGAGACGAAGAGCCGGAAGTTGTGCACCCGGAGGGCGCGGAACGCACCGGCCGGGCGGGCGCTGTCGGTGTCAGACGTGGGGGTCTCCTCCTGGGCTCACCCGCTGGCGAGGTCGTCCATGATCCGGGCGGCCTCCCGCAGGGTGGCCCGGTCCTCGGGCGAGAGCTCGTGGAGCCGGCCGGACAGCCACGCCTCCCGAGCCCGGGCCTCCTCGGTCAGCAGGGCCTCGGCCGCGGGGGTGAGGTCGATGACGACCTGCCGGCCGTCGGTGGGGTGCGGCGTGCGGGTGACCAGTCCCTTGCCCTCGAGCGCGACGACGACCCGGGTCATCGACGGGGGCTGCACCCGCTCGTGGCCGGCCAGCTCACCCGGGCTCATCGCACCGTGCCGCTTGAGGGTGGACAGCGCCGCCAGGTGGGTCAGCGTCACCGAGGTGTCCACCCGCTGGTTCCGCAGCCGGCGGGAGAACCGCATGACCGCCAGCCGCAGGTCGTGGGCCAGCGCTGCGGTGTCCAGCGTCGTCCGAGCCACGGGCACAACCTATCTACTTAGAGGAGGTAAGGAAAGCAGGTCAGAAGAGCTGCTGGAGCGGCTCCAGCGCGAAGTAGACCAGGAACAACGCGGCGACGACCCACATCAGCAGGTGCACGTCGCGGCGCCGCCCGGTGGCCACCCGCAGCAGCACGTAGCTGAGCACGCCTGCGCCGATGCCGTTGGTGATCGAGTACGTGAACGGCATCAGGGTGATCGTGAGGAACGCCGGGATGACCAGGGACATGTCGCCCCACTCCAGGTCCCGGATCTGGCTGATCAGCAGCGCGCCCACGATGACCAGCACGGGGGCGGCGGCCTCCGAGGGCACCACCTGGACCAGCGGGGTGAAGAACACCGCGACCAGGAACAGCACGCCCGTGGCCACGCTGGCCAGCCCCGTGCGGGCGCCGTCGGCGACCCCCGCGGTGCTCTCCACGTAGGTCGTGTTGGAGGAGACGCTCGCCGCGCCGCCGGCCGCGGCGGCCAGGGAGTCCACCAGCAGCACCGGCTGGGACCGGGGCAGGTTGCGGTCCTCGTCGAGCATCTCGCCCTCGGCCCCGACGGCGGTGACCGTGCCGACGGTGTCGAAGAAGTCCGCGATCATGATCGCGAAGACGATGAGCAGGGCGGCCACGACGCCGATGCGGGAGAACCCGCCGATGAGCGAGACGTGCCCGATGATCGAGAAGTCCGGCAGCGCCACGACGTCCTCGGGCAGCGCGGGCACCTGCAGCGCCCAGCCCCGCGGGTTGGTGCCACCGTTGCTCCCGCCCACCTGCGCGATCGCCTCGACGACGATCGCGAAGACCGTCGTCACGACGATGCCGATGAGCAGCCCGCCGCGCACCCTGCGGACGACGAGCACGCTGGTCAGGGCCAGACCGACGACGAAGGTCAGCAGCGGCCACCCGGCCAGTGACCCGTCGATGCCGAAGGACAGCGGCACGCTGCCCGACTGCGCCCGCCGGACGAAGCCGGCGTCCACCAGACCGATGATGGTCAGGAAGAACCCGATGCCCACGGCGATCGCGGTCTTCAGCTGACCGGGGATCGCCTCGAAGACCGCGCGCCGGAACCCGGTGAGCACCAGCACGGTGATCAGCAGGCCCTCCAGCACGACCAGGCCCATCACCTCGGGCCAGCTCAGCTGGGTGGCGGCGTAGACCGCGACGATCGCGTTGATGCCCAGGCCCGCGGCCAGCGCGAACGGGTACCGCCCCACGACGCCCATCAGGATGGTCAGCACCCCGGCCACCAGCGCGGTGACGGCGGCCACCGAGGCGAAGGGCAGGCTGTTCCCGTCGACGTCGACGCCGGACAGGATGATCGGGTTGAGCACCACGATGTAGGCCATCGTGAAGAAGGTGACCAGCCCGCCACGCAGCTCGCGGGCCACGGTCGACCGGCGCTCGGTGATGGAGAAGTACCGGTCCAGGCCGTTCTTCGGCTTGACCCTCGGGCCGGGGCTGCGCCGGGTGCTGCCCGCCGGGCGGGGCACCTCGACGGCGTCCTCGGTCTCGCGCGGGGTGGGACGGGACGTGTCGGGCAAGGTGGACCCCCGGATGCGGCGCCGGACGCTGACCGCGACCCGGCACGTCGGACGACGAGCGGCGAGCGGCGACAGCGTGCCACACGCCGCGCCCCCCGGGTCCTCCTAGAGTCTCCGGTGTGCCCGCGCCGACCCGCCCCTCACCGCCCCCGCTGCGGGTGGACACCGCCCGCGTCGTCCAGGTCGGCGGGGTCCTGTGGGCGGTGGCCCTGGTCGTCGTGCTGCTGCTGGGCGACCGGCTGGACCGGGTGTGGACCTGGACCTGCGTCTGCGGCGTGGTGCTCGCCGTCGCCGGCCTGGGCATCATGCGCTGGCAGCACCAGCGCTGAGCGACGCCTAGATGGAGTCGTACACCGAGGTGTCGTAGCGGGCGGAGGTGACCACCTCGGCCGGCGGGCCGTCCTGCACCTCGAGGGAGGCCTGGCTGTGCGCACCGCACCCGTGGTCGACGGTGACGACGTGCCCGTCGGCGGGGGCGTAGGCGTTGGCGCAGACGCCGAGCTCGGAGCGCAGCGAGCCCGCCAGCGGCATCCAGAACCCGCAGGTGCCGCACGGACCCGGCGCGTGCCGGGCCATCGCCGAGCGGGGCCCGAAGTCGCCGTCGGCCCAGCGGGCCAGCGCGGACGTGCGGCCCTCGACGGAGAGCACCCGCTCGCGGCCCAGGCCGATCTCCTCGGCGACCACGCGACCGGCCGGGTCGTCCGCGGCGTCGTCGTCGGCGAGGTAGGAGGGGACGAGGCGGACGTCGTCCTCGGTGGAGGGCAGCACGTCGCCGACCGACAGGTCGCCCGGGCGCAGCCGCTCGTGCCACGGCACCCAGGCCGGGGCCAGCAGCGCGTCGTCGCCCGGGAGCAGGACGACCTCGTCGACGGTGACCTCGGCGTCGCCGGGGACGTGGGCCAGCGTGACGGCCCAGTGCCAGCCGACGTAGCCGGGCAGCTCGGCCTCGAAGGAGTGGGTCAGCACCTCACCGAGCGCCCCGGGGTCGGTGACCTGCTCGCGGTGGGTGCCCTGGTGCGCGCCGACCTCGGCAGCGGCACCGGCGGTCTCCACGGCGGCGGCCCGGGCGGTCTCCACGGCGGCGGTCAGCACGTCCAGCGACTCCCCGGAGACGGGGCGGGCGTCGGGTTCGGGGGCGGGCACGGCGTCGGACACGTGACCATCGTCCCCCACGGGGGGCCCGGAGCGCCCGCGGGGTGACCGGTCGCACCGCCACGGTGGGGCACCATGGACGCCGTGTCCGCCGACCCCGCCCCCCGTGCGCGGCGGCGCTGGGGACGGCGCGGGGACGCCGGGTCCACGGCAGGCGCTGCGACGAGCCCGCTGCAGGTCGCCCGGGTGCACACCCGACCGCTGCCGACGGCAGCGACCACCCCGCCCGGGGACGACTCCCCCACCGTCGTCGCCCCGCTCGGCGACACCTCCCCGCGGGTCGAGACCTGGCGGCCGGTGCCCGCCGCCGCGCGCGAGCCCGCGCAGCCGACCACCGTCCTGCCACCCGCCGCGGCGCCCTCCGGGGCGCCCGCCGAACCGGTGCGCGGCCTCGGCGCCCGCCCGGCCAAGCTCACCGTCACCCGGGTCGCCGCGCACCGCACCCGCCAGCTCACCGGCGCCGCGGTCCGCCGGGTGAACGCCGCCAGCCGCGCCGACGGAGCCGGGGAGAGCGGCCTGGCCGGGCTGCTGTGGGTCAACGCCCTGCACATGGCCGGGGACGCGATGATCGCCGTCTCGCTGGCCGGCACCCTCTTCTTCGCCGCCTCCACCGACGCCCAGCGCGGCAACGTGGCGCTCTACCTGCTGGTCACCATGGCGCCCTTCGCCGTCGTCGCGCCGGTGATCGGGCCGCTGCTGGACCGGCTGCAGCGCGGCCGCCGGTGGGCGCTGGCCGGGTCCCTGGTCGGGCGCGCGGTGCTGGCGGTCGTGATGGCAGCGCACTACGACGACCTCGCGCTCTACCCGGCGGCGCTGGGCGTGCTGGTGCTGTCCAAGGCGCTCAACGTGCTGCGCGCGGCCGTCGTCCCCCGGGTGCTGCCGGCGCAGATGTCGCTGACCTCGGCCAACGCCCGACTGTCGGTCTTCGGCCTGCTCACCGCCGGGGTCCTCGGTGGCATCGGCGCCGGGATCGCCCGGTTCGCCGGGTTCGACTGGCTGCTCTACGCCACCGCTGCGGTGTTCGTGCTGTCCGGGCTGCTCGCCGTCCGGCTGCCCGGACACGTGGACGCCCCGTTGCCCGGGCTGCCGGCCGACGTCCTCACCGACGGGATCGACGCCCAGGGACGGCGCTCCAGGCGCGCCCTGGGCCCGCACGTGGTGACGGCGCTGCGGGCCACGGCCGCACTGCGCGGGCTGGCCGGCTTCCTCACCATCTTCTCGGCGTTCCTGGTGCAGGCCACCGTCGCCGACGCCTGGGACGCGACGCTGTCGCTGGGCGTGATCGCCGCGGCCGCCGGGGTGGGCAGCGTCGTGGGCACCGGGATCGGCTCCCGGCTGCACGCGGTCAGCCCGGACAGGCTGGTGCTCGCCGCCGCCGGGTCGGCCGCGGTCATCACGGTCGCGGCAGCGGTGTTCTACAGCTTCGCGATGGCCGCCGTCGTCGCCGGGGTGTCCGCGATCGCGAACGCGCTGGGCAAGGTCGCCCTCGACGCGATCATCCAGCGCGAGGTGCGGGAGGAGCTGCGCGCCTCGGCGTTCGCGCGCTCGGAGACGCTGCTGCAGCTGACCTGGGTCTTCGGCGGCGCGCTGGGGATCGGGCTGCCCACGATCGGCTGGCTGGGGTTCACCGTGGCCGCCTCCCTGCTGACGCTGGCGGTCGGCCTGGTTCTCTGGGGCGGCCGCCCGAACGCGCCCGCCCCCCGGGTGGACCGTGCCCCCGGGGGCCGTGGCCTGCTCCGCCGGGGCCGCCGCGGCGGGCGGACCGACCGGACCGACCGGGCACAGCAGCAGGAGCAGGGGTGGGCATGAGCCGGGTACGCACCGCAGGAGCCGTGCTGGGCGCGGCGGCCCTGCTGGCCGGCTGCAACGCCGGCGGCGCCAGCGGCGCATCGGGCAGCTCGGACACCGCCCCCACGCTGCGGGTGCAGACCGGCGGCCAGGACGTCCGGGTCTCCCCCACCCAGTACTGCCTGGACGGCGACGGCCAGCGCTACACCAGCACGCCGCCGATCATCGAGGTCTCCCCCGACAGCACGATCGGGCTCACCGTGGCCGGCGACGTCGCCGAGCAGGGGTGGAGCGTGCAGGTCTTCGACGACCAGCTCGACGAGCTCATCGGCGAGGTCGACGTGGACTCCGGCACCGGCACCTTCACCGGCATCAACAGCTCCGACGTCGCCCCGGCGGCCTTCTACCTGGTCGTGGTCGAGGACTCCGACGACGGCGACTGCAACGGGTTGTCCGGCGCGTGGCCGGTCGGCTTCGTGCGCTCCGGGGAGACCGCACCGACCGACGGCAGCACCCCGACCCCGACCGGCTGAGCCGACCGGGGTCGTCCGTGCGGGCTCAGCCCGCCAGGTCGGTGGCGACCGCGCGCAGCACCGAGGAGACCTTGGTGGCGTACTCCCGGTCGGGGTAGCGACCGTGCCGCAGGCCCTCGCCGACGGAGTCCAGCAGGGTGATCAGGTCCTCGATGATCGGGACCAGCTCCTCGGGCTTCTTGCGGGTCGCCGTGCGGGTGGCGGCCGCCGCCGAGGGCAGCGGGTCGAGCACCTGCACCTGCAGCGCCTGGTCCCCCCGGCGGCCCTGGACGATCCCGTACTCCACGCGCTGCCCGGGGGTCAGCTCCGTGGTGCCCGCCGGGAGGGAGTCCCGGTGGACGAACACGTCCGGGCCGTCCTCCTGGGAGAGGAAGCCGAAGCCCTTCTCCGGGTTGAACCACTTCACCTTGCCGCTGGGCACGACGGTCCCTCGCTCTGCTCTGGGGTCGCCCCGGCCGACGGTGGCCGGGGCACGACGGCGGGCCTCTGCTCGGCCCACCGGACCCACCAGGCTAGTGCGCCCGGCCCCCGACGGCTCCCGAGTTCGCGGAGGGCGCACCTACCCTGGCGCCGTGCCCCCGCCGGACCCCGCCCCGCACCCGGACTACCGGTTCAGCCTGGCCAACGAGCGGACCCTGCTGGCCTGGTTGCGGACGGCGCTGGCGATGGTCGCCGGCGGCATCGCCGTGGCCCAGTTCGTGCCCGAGCTGGGGATCCCCGGAGGGAGCGTCGCGGTGTCGGTCGGGCTGCTGCTGGGCGGGCTGCTGACCGCGCTGGCCGGCTACCGCCGGTGGTCGCGCAACGAGGCGGCGATCGCCGCGGACCTGCCGCTCCCGGTCAGCCCGCTGGGCCGCCGGGTCACCGCCGGGCTGGCCGTCCTGGTCGCGGTGGTGCTGGTCCTGGTCGTGGTGGAGGCGCTGCGCTGAGCACCGCCCGTGGGGCCGGGGAGACCCAGCCGGCGCGCACGGCGCTGGCCTGGCAACGCACCGGGCTCGGCGTGCTGCTCGTCGCCGGCCTGCTGGCCCGGGCGGCCGCGGTGGCCCGGGAACCGCTCGCCGTGGTGCCGACCGCCGCCGTCGCCCTGCTGGGGCTGGCGGTCCTGGGCGTGCTGGCCCCGCGACGGGCCGGCTCGGCCCGGGCGGCGGCAGAGCAGGGCGGCCCCGGCAGTGCCCGCACCGCGGCCCGGGCGGTCACCGCGGTCGTCGTCCTCACCGCCTGCGCGGGCCTGGCGACCGGGCTCCTGGTCCGCTGACCGGGGCCGCCGGCAAGTTACCGGCGGGTAGCGACGTGGGTCACCGAGGTGCGACCATCTCCGGCATGGCCGCCCGCAACGCAGCATCCCGCGTCGTCACCACCCTCGCCGCCGCGGTGCGCCTGGTGTCCTCCGTGGTCGGCGGGCTGATCGTGCTGTACGCGGTCTTCGTGCTCTTCGAGGCGAACCCGGCCAACCCGCTGGTGGAGTTCACCGCCGGCGTGCGCAACGACCTGGGCGCGTTCACCGTCGGCCTCTTCGCCCCGGAGGACCCGAAGATCGCCGAGACGGTCAACGCGCTGATCGCCGCGATCGTCTGGGTGCTGGTGGGCAGCCTGCTGTCCAAGGCCATCACCCGCCTGGCACCCCGGACCACGTCGAAGGCCTGAGAGCGGCCTAGGTGTACTGCCCGGACAGGTTGGTGCACGGTCTCTGTTCGAGGCTGATCTTGATGTGAGGAGGGACCTCCGGGT